>NZ_JAJCXD010000026.1:58790-127451 GCF_021056305.1 Actinokineospora sp. PR83 | reverse complement strand
CCGCGGCCACCGCCGCGGGCCTGACCGGTCGGGAGCTGGCCGCCGCCGTGGAGGCCGCCGCGGTGGCCGCCGCCCTGCGCTCACGCGCCGACGGCACGCCCCCGACCGCGCGCGCCGCCGCCGACCCCGGTGGGACCGACCTGCTCGACGACGCCGACTTCCTCGGCGCCGTCTCCCGGCGACTGGCGGTCAGTCCCGCGACAGGCCCAGCCAAATCCGGTCCCGGGTCAGCGGCAGGTCGGTGAAGCGCACGCCGGTGGCGGCGCGCAGCGCGTTGGCGTAGGCGGGGGCGACCGGGTTGAACGGGCTCTCGCTCATCGACTTGGCGCCCAGCGGTCCCAGCGGGTCGGTCACGTCGGCGAAGTGGACCTCCGTGCGCGGCACGTCGGCGAAGGTCGGCACGTGGTACTGCCGGAACGCCGCCGTGGTGACCTCGCCGTCCGCCCCGATGTCGACGTGCTCGGCCACGGTGGCGCCGAACCCCTGCGCGACACCGCCCTCCACCTGCCCCCGGCACTGCATCGGGTTGAGCACCTGCCCGGCGTCGGCGGCGTGCACGCTGCGCAGCACGCGGACCTCCCCGGTGCCCGGGTCGACGGCCAGCCGGAACCAGTGCACGTTGAACGCGACCGACCGCGGCGTCCCGTCGAAGTGGCCGGTCGTCGTCAGCGGTTCCCCGGTGGCCAGCGCCGAGAACGGCACCACCCGCCCACCGCAGTCGACCCCGCGATCCACCAGCGCACACCGCGAAATGTCCACACCGGACTGCTCGGCGGCGGCGCCCAGCAGTGCGGCGACCATCGCCTCGGCCGCTCGCAGCACCGCCGTCCCGGCGATCACCACCCCGGTCGACCCGAACGCCCCGGTGTCGTGCCGGACCAGGTCGGTGTCGGACTGGCGGATCGACACCCGCGAGGTCGCCACCCCCAGCGCGCTCGCCACGAGCTGCCGGTGCACGGTGGTGGAGCCGTTGCCGAACTCCGCCGTTCCCACCGACAGCTCGAAGGTCCCGTCGGCGAGCAGCCGCAGCCGCGCCTCCCCGAAGTGCCCGCGCGGCGGGGCGGTGGCGATCATCGACAGCGCCGCGCCGTCGCCCACCAGCCAGCCCGCGGGCACCGGCCCGACCGGTTCGGCCTTGGCCGCGCGCACCACGTCCAGGCACTGGTCGAGCCCGTAGCTGGCGAGCAGCAGGTCCTCCTCCGCGCCCGCCGCCGTGGTCAGGGTGTCGCCGTCGCGGATGGCGCTGCGTTCGCGCAGCACCAGCGGGTCGATGCCGAGCCGGTGGGCCAGTTCGTCCAGGGCGGACTCCACGGCGAAGATGACCTGCCCCAGGCCGTAGCCGCGGTAGGCACCGGAGGGCACGTTGTGGGTGTAGACGGCGTACCCGTCGGCGCGCTTGTTCGGGCAGCGGTACGCGGCGAGCGACTCCCCGCAGGAGTGGAACAGCACACCGGGGCCGTGGTTGCCGTACGCCCCGGTGTCGCTGACGACGTGCACGCGCAACGCGGTCAGCGTGCCGTCCGCCTTGGCGCCGACCTCCACCTCCACGGCGAACGGGTGCCGGGTGGTGGAGCCGAAGAACTGCTCGGACCGGGTCAGCTCCAGCTTCACCGGCTCCCGCAACCGCAGCGCGGCCAGCACCACCACGTCCTCGACCAGCATCTCCTGCTTGCCGCCGAACCCGCCGCCGACCCGCCCGGCAACCACCCGCAGGTCGGACTCGGGCAGGTCGAACAGCGCGCACAGGGAGCGCTTGGTCAGGAACGGCGTCTGCGTGCTCGTCCGCACGGTGAGCCTGCCGGTCTCCGCGTCGAACCAGGCCAGCGCGCCGTGCGTCTCCAGGGCGGCGTGCTGCGCGCGGGGGGTGCGGAAGGTGCCCCGGTACACCGCGTCCGCCTCGGCCAGCCCGGCGGCGAAGTCGCCGAACTCGTCGTGCAGCTCGGCGAGCACGTTGTCGGCGGGCCGGGAGATTCGCGCGGCGACAGCGTTCTTGTCGTGCACCACCGGCGCTCCGGGGCGCATCGCGGCGTGCGCGTCGGTCACCGCGGGCAGCACCTCGTAGTCCACCCGCACCAGCCGCGCCCCCGCCTCGGCGGCGGCCTCGGTCTCCCCGACCACGGCCGCCACCCGCTGCCCGACGTGGCGCACCACGTCGTCGAAGACCCGGGTGTCGCACGGGTCGTCCTCGACGATCTCGTGCTGGGCGCTGGAGTACAGCCGCTCCGGGGCGTCCTCGTGGGTCAGCACGAGCCGCACCCCGGGCACGGCGAGCGCGGCGGCGGTGTCGAAACCGGTGATCCGCGCGTGCGCGTGCGGGGAGCGCACCAGCTTGATGTGCAACAACCCCGGCACGTCCACGTCGAAGGTGTAGCGGGCCGTCCCGGTGACCACCTGCGGCCCGGCGGGCGCCCCCAGGTTGCGACCGACCGCTTCCCCGTCGGCGGGCTCCTCCACGTGCTTGACCCCGGTGATCGCGTCCTCGATGGCCCGGTACCCGGTGCAGCGGCAGAGGTTCCCCTTGAGCGCCCGCGGCAGGTCGGCCCGCCCCTCGTCGTCGAGGGCGGCGGCGGTCATGAGGAACCCGGCGGTGCAGAAACCGCACTGGAACCCTTGTGCAGCGAGGAATTGCTCCTGCACGGGGTGCAGTTCGCCATCGGTGGCCAGACCCTCCACAGTGGTGACCTGCTTGCCGTCGGCGCGCAGGGCCGGGTAGAGGCAACTGTGCACGGGCGTGCCGTCGACGTGGACGGTGCAGGCGCCGCAATCCCCGGCGTCGCACCCCTTCTTGACGCCGAACCACCCGTGCCCGCGCAGGTAGGTGCGCAGGCACTGCCCGGGCCGCGGGGCGTCGTCGTGGGTGCGGCCGTTCACCCGGACCTCGAAGCCGGTCATGCCAACTCCTCCCGGATCTCCTCGGCCAGCCGCAACACCATGTGCCGCCGCCACGCGGGCAGGCCGTGGATGTCGTCGTACCAGTCGGTCACGGTGTCCAGGATGGCGGAACGCAGCTCGGCCGCGGTGGGCGCGGTGGGGAAGTCGAGGCGCACCGGGCGCGGGGTGGCGGCGGTGATGGTGAGCGCGAACCCGGCGTCGGCGGTGCCGATCAGCAGGGCGCCGGAGCGGCCGTGGGCGTGCAGGGACACCTGCCGGAAGGCGGACCTGCGGTGCAACGCGGCCTCGGGGACGGTGATCGAACGCAGCAGCTCACCGTCGGTCAGCACGGACTCCCCCGCCCCGCGCACGAAGTCGACCACCGGCACGCGCCGCTCCCCGTCGCCCGCCCGCAGCAGGCAGACCCCGTCCAGGGCGGCGGTCAGCGAGATCATCGGCCCGGCGGGCAGCGCGTTGCACAGGTTCCCGCCGACGGTGGCGGTGTTCCAGACCTTGAAGGAGGCCAGGAACGCCCGGCAGCACTGCTCCACCAACTCCGCCACCGGCAGCCCACTGCCCTGCGCGAACCGGGACAACTCCGCGATCGTGCAGGTCGCGGCCAGTTCCAGGTCGCCGCGCATGGTCACGGGCGGCCACCCGAACATCGTCAGGTCCACCAGCCTGCGCACCAGGGGCTGCGGCTCGGAGAAAAGCTGCGTGCCCCCGGCCAGCCAGGCGTCACCGGGCAGCCAGGGGCCGGGCACGCGCGGGTCGCGCACCTCGACCACCGTGTTCAGGTCCATACCGCCACGCTGCCACGTTTCCCGCCCACACGGGGTGCGCGGGGGTAAAACCGCGGTTGCCCGCCGCCGGGGTTCCCGGCGGGTCGTGCCCCTGCCGAGGCCGCACCGTCAATCCACGGGCGCCCGCACCGCGTCGTCCACCGGGGTGCTCCCACCGACCAGCCCCACGGTCCGCCGCACACACCACGGCCCGGTCACCAGCGCGGCCAGCACGGCGGCCACGTCCGCCCGGGGCACCTCCCCCTCGGACACCCCTCCCCCGAGGCTGACCAGCCCGGACCCGGGGTCGTCGGTCATCCGCCCGGCCCGCACGATGGTCCAGTCCAGGTCGCGGCAGGCGATCTCGGCCTCGGTCTCGGCCTTGGTCCGCAGGTACTCGGCCCGCTCCGGGCTGTCGTCGGCCCGCGCCGCCCCCGCCATCGTGCTCAGCAGCACGTAGCGGCGGATGCCCAGCGCCCCGACCCCGTCGGCGAACGCCAGGGCGGCAGGCCGCTCGGTCGGCCCGAGCGTGGTGCCGCCGGTGAACACCACGGCGTCGGCCCCCGGCAGGGTCTCCACCAGCCCCCGCGAGTCGAGGACGACGGGTCGGGCGCCGTGGGCGCGGACGTCGGCGCGGTGCCGGTCGGAGGGGACGAGGGCGATCACCGCGTCGCCCCGGGCGGACAGGAGGGAGGCCAGGCGCAGGCCCGCGCCGCTGTGGCCGCCCGCGATCACCACACGCATCCGCGAGACTCTAGAGGCCCGACACAGCCGTGCCCGCCCACCCTCACCCAGGCGGGTTAATCCACGGGGGACACCGCTCGAAAAGCGAACAATGGTCACGAAAAAAGGCGACCGCCGCCCCTCCACCGCCGAACGCGGCGGGCCTGCACTTCCACGACCGCCACCTCGACCTGCGCCTCACCGATCCGGACTTCCCGGCTTCCCGATCGCCCACTTGATCATCGGCAACCTGTTCCAAGCCCTCGGCAGGATCAGGCACCCCCGCCCACCACGGCCCGGGCCAACTCGGCCAGCGCCCACACCATCGGATGGCTGGGCGGCGTGGTCCAGGCCAGCACCAGGGGCACCGGGGGCACGTCCGTCAACGGCACGTAGGCCACCTCCGCGTGCGGGTAGGTGCTGACGGTGGCGGTCGTGGTGATCCCCACGGCGTGCCCGGCACCGATCAGGGTGATCCAGTCGTCGGTGCTCACCACCTCCACGGCCTCGGCCGGACGCCGGTCGGCGGGCCACAGGTCCAGGCTGGTGGTCCCCGACACCGGGTTGACCGCGATCGTCTCCCCCACCAGGTCCGCCAACGCCACCGACGCCCGCCCGGCCAACGGCCCACTCGCGGGCACGGCGGCCAACCGGGGTTCGCTGAGCAACACCTCGGTGTGCAGCCCGGCAACCCGCACCTGCCCCCGCAACAGGGCGGCGTCCACCCGCCCCCGAACCAGCCCGGCGGTCCGGTCGTCCACCCGGTTCAACTCCAACGCGGTCTCCGGGTGAGCGGCCCGCCAAGCCCGCAGCAGGGGAACGGTGTACTCCCCGAAGGCCGACCAGGCGTGCCCCACCCGCAACGGCCAGCTCCCCAACTTCCCGGCGTCCAACACGTCGTCGACAGCGGCCACCGCGGCCTCGGCCCGAACCCGGGTGGCCATCCCGGCGGGCGTCAAGCGCACGTGGTGGGTGGACCGGTCGACCAACCGAACCCCCAGGTGCGCCTCCAGTTGCTGCAAGGTCCGCGACACAGCGGGCTGGCTCAGGTGCAACCGCACCGCGGCCCGACTGATCGTCCCCTCCTCGGCGATCGCCAGGAACGCCCGCAGGTGACGCAGCTCAACCGTCATGCCTGTAGAGCATAACCACTGGTGAAACAGCATTTCCGTGGAGCGCTCCACCCTGCATACGGTCACCGTCGTGACAACCCTGGCAACCCGAACCACCCCCCGAGCGGGCGCCGTGGCCATGGTCGTGACCGGAGCCTTCTGCCAACCCTCCGGCGCGGCCGTCGCGGGCCTGCTCTTCCCCCGGGCGGGCGCCCTCGGCATGGTCATGCTCCGCCTGGTCTTCTCCGCGATCCTGCTCGCGATCATCTGCCGCCCCCGCCTGCGCGGCCACACCCGAGCGGACTGGCTGGTGATCGTCGGATTCGGCCTCGCCCTGGCCACGATGAACACCCTGTTCTACCTCGCCGTGGCCCGAATCCCCCTCGGCGCGGCGGTCACCTTCGAGGTGCTCGGCCCCCTGGTCCTGGCGGTCGCCACCACCCGCCGCTGGCTGTGGGCAACCCTCGCCCTGGTCGGCGTGGCCACCCTCGGCCGCGCGGGCTTCACCGCAGGATTGGACCTCCCCGGCGTCGCCTGCGCCCTCGGAGCGGGCGCGATGTGGGCGGCGTACATCGTGCTGTCCCAACGCACAGCGGGCCGCTTCCCGAAGACCGACGGCCTGGCACTGGCCCTGGTCGTGGCAGCGGTCGCCACCCTGCCCCTGGGCCTGTCCACGGCGGGGCGGGCGCTGGCGGACCCGGTGGTGCTGGGCCTGGGGTTCGTCGTGGCGGTGCTGTCCTCTGCGCTGCCGTACTCGCTGGAACTGCGCGCCCTGCGAACCCTCCCGGCGGGCACGTTCGCCGTGCTGATGTGCCTGACCCCCGCCATCGCCACGGTGGTCGGCTTCGTGGTCCTGCACCAAGCCCTGAGCCTGGTGGAGGCAGCGGCCACAGCCCTGGTAGTCGCCGCGAGCATCGGCGCCGTCCGCACAAGACCCCAGTGACCGGTGCGCCGGTACGGATGGCTGGCGCCCCTCACCGCTCATCGCACCGCGAACCCTTGCCACGATCGTCGAACGGCCCGACCGGGCACCACCACGGATATGCTCAGGAGCGTGGCAGCGGTGGCGCGGGTTCGCGTGGGTGGCAGAGATGGATGACCTCCCCTTCAGCGAGCACCTGCGAGCCGAGCTGGGTTCACCGACCGCAGCGGTCCGCCTGGACAGCAGCCCCCGATCCCGGGTGTGGCGAGTGGAGCTGGCCGGAACCCCCGCCGTGGTCAAACAACTGGTCCCAGACCCGGAAGCCGCCGACCGCTACACCCGCGAGGTCACCGCCCTGCAACTGGCCTCCCGAGCAACACCCCCCGTCGCCCCCGCGCTACTCGGAACCGACCCGCAGCAACACATCCTGGTCCTGGAACACCTGGAACACCACCACCCCGCCGAGGACTGGCTGATCGACTACGCCACAACCCTGGCCCGCCTCCACGCCACCGTCGCCCCTGAGGCAAACCTCTCCACCTGGCCCGCCCCAACCCCCGCCGACGCCGAAGCCTTCCTCCGCCTGGCCCACCACCTCGAAGTCACCGTCACCCCCCAAGCCCAAACCGAACTGACCGCCCTACTGGAACGCCTACGCACTCTGCCCGTCACCGCCCTCCTCCACGGCGACCCGTGCCCCGGCAACGACATCCACACCCCCCAGGGCATCAGGTTCATCGACTTCGAACAGGCTTCCCTGGGCAACGGCCTGGTCGAACTCGCCTACCTCCGCATCGGCTTCCCCACCTGCTGGTGCGCCACCGCCCCACCCGAACCCCTCCGGCAAGCCGCCGAAACCGCCTACCGGACAACCTGGCAATCCACCACCGGCACCCCCCTCACCGCAACCACCACCGACGCCTGCGCGGGCTGGCTCCTCCGAGGCGATGCCCTGGTCCCCCGGGCCCAACGCGGCACCACCGACCACCTGGCCGAAGCCACCACCCGGGACTGGCTCTGGGGCACCGCCACCGCCCGCCAACGCCTCACCCACCGCCTCGCCGTCGTCAGCAAACTCACGGCCGACGACGATGCCCTGGTGGGCGTCAGCCTGCTGACTTCGACAATGCACGCCAGCGCACTCGCACACTGGCCCACACTCGAACCACTGCCCACCCGACGGCCGTGAAGAAATTCAGAGTTGTGTGGGGCGTTCAGGCAGAGGGGGGACGCCCAAGGCAAGGAGCATCTTGGTGGTGGCGGGGTCCGTGGCGTAGAGGACAGTGGAGCAGGTGCCGCGAGTGGCCAGGACGCGGTACACGGTTCGGATGAAGAGGTCGGCCAGGCGGGCTCGTTTGACGGCGGGGTCTTCGTTGCGGGTGCGGTCCGTGTGCCAGGTGCCGTCCGGGGACCACGTGAGGTCCGGGCCGATGATGACGCCCGCGTGCTCGTACTCGAAGCCCTGGGCGGTATAGACGCAGCCGACCTGCTCGAAGGCGTTGGGGTGGGTGGTCCACATCGAGGTGGCGGGGACGTAGTCGGGAGCGGTTCGGCGGCCTGCCGGGTCCGCGGCGTTCCACGGGCGCGCCCAGTCGCCGATCACGACCTCGCGGGGAAGGACCTTGGGGGCTTCGTACTTGCGGCTCCACGGCCAGCAGAAGCCCGCCGCGATCCGGGCGACCACCTTCGGTTCGTCTTCCGGGCCCTCGCGGCGCAGTGCGCTCAGGTGCGCTTCCATGGCCTCGGGGGTGGGAGCGACGTACAGCTCGTAGTCGTCAAGGGGGCGCCACGGCAGGGGGCCGCCCTTGTCGATCCCGAAAAGGCGGTCGATCCACCTCGTGTACTCGGCCGAGCCACCGCAGCGGAACTGGTGGTCCAGGGTGATCGTGTGGACCCCCACGTCCAGGCGGGCCGCCGCCTCCTCGATGAGCGCGACCGAACCGATGCTGTCCGCCCGGGTGACCTGGTGGTCGTCGAGGAGGAAGACCGGCACCCGAGCTGCGTTGATCAGGTCCTCGACCTGGGCTGTCGTCGAGCTGCGGTACTGCACCGACCCGGTTTTGCGGATCCGGTGCGCCTCGTCGGCGATCAGGACGTCCAACGAGTTCGGCTCGCTGTGGGCGTAGTCGGAGAAGTAGGTGAACGACTGCGCGGCGCGCGTCCGCGTGCCCGCCAGGTTGTCGCGGAGCGCGTGGGCGAGGTACTTGCCACCGACCGCGTGCGAGATGATCTTCCCGTCCCGGCTCAACTGGCCGAGAAGTTCCAGCGCCACCACGCTCTTTCCCGTGCCCGGGCCGCCCTTCACGATGACGAGGTGCTTGCGGTTGTCGGTCGAGCTGGTGCGGACCAGTTGCCGGACCTTCTCCACCGCCCGCTGCTGGGGTTCGAGCAGGGGGAAGACCGAGCGGTCCCGCACGCACTCGGTCACCGACGCGAGCAGCTTCGGCGTCGGCCTGCGCGGGGACCCGAGGAGGTGGTCGGCGTGCAGTGCCGCATTGTCGCTCGACAGGACACCGCTGAGGTGACCCAGCAACTGGTCACGGGAATCGGCGGTGAAGATCCGGACGTTCTTCGTCACCTCGGGATCCAGTTCGTCCGCCAGGAACAGGAGGGACTCGACGTCGCCGCTGGTCGCCTCGTGCAGGTTCACCAGTCCGCGCAGGTCGGCGGCGGCGGCGACGGGCAGGTAGTTGCCCAAGGCCAGGCAGTAGTTCCAAACCTGGTCCGAGGGGTGCGTCTGCTGACCGAAGTGCAGGTATCGGGGAAGCTCGACCAGTCGTGACTCGGGCACGACCCTGGCTTCGGACCACTGCTTGTTCTCGACCACGACCACCGACATCACGTTCGGCTCACCCGGGCGCGAGCCGACCAGGACCATGTCCATCCGGGCCTGGGTCAGCGGGTGGCGCAGTTCCAGCAGCACTTCGACATGCTCGAGCCCGACCTCCAAGAGCGCGCTGACCACGGTCGGGATGCTGTTCTCCCAGGACCTGATCTCGCTGTCCTGGGGCCCGTGACCGAACTTCGCCCACATCGCCAAGCCCAGCCGCTCCTTGAGCTCACCCTTGCGGTTCATCGCGTCCAACTGCGCGGCCGTCCGCCGAAGCAGTGCCTGTTGCCCCACCGAGCCCCCTGTGCGGTCCTCTACCCGCCCCCCCGACAGCAGGTGCGAGTCAATCGAGGGGATCACCCTATCGTGTACCTTTCACCCGATCGTGAAGAGGTTGGACAACGTTGAGTTCAAATCAGATTGCTGCGCCTTCTCTGCGCGTGGCAATCTGCTGGGGAAGTCGTTACAGCGAGCGAACTTGATGCTTCACTCTTGTAGGTGAAGGGCAACGCTGTTGCCCCAGGTTGCTGATTTCACGATCTGCTCGCTGTGTTTCATCGTTGTGACCCCGGCGGACCGCGACGACGCCGAAGATGGACCGGCGTTCGCTCTCGACCCCGACAACCGGAGACGATCCGCTGCACACCTGACGAGGAGTGACTGTGCCCCGATACATCTACGTGTACGTCGGCAAGAAGGCGAGCACCAACTTCGGCATCGGGATGCGTGCCCTGACGTGGGGATGGAAGTCGAACTCGCACGGTGACGACGTCAAGGAAGCCATGGCCGAGCTACGCAAGCCCCGAGGCATGAACTACCTCGTCTTCGCCCGGGGGTTGCGGACGCCGAACCCCCCGGAAGGTTGGCCGCGCACGCCCGCGAATGACCCGGCGTGGGCCGCGACGTCGCTCGAGTCGATCACTTTGGCCCAGATCACCGGTCCGCTGCGGGAGGACACCGAACAGCTCTGGCCGGATGACCTGTACCCCTTCCGGGTTCCCCTCGGTTCGCCGGTCGAGTTGCCCGCGCTGCCAGCAGGCGGGTTGAGCGACGAGGTGGTCCTCACCATCCGCCGCGCGCTGCTTCTGCGTGGGTTGCCCGTTCTGGGAGCACCCCCCATTGACGAGTCCGACATCCCCGACGAAGACACCCCTGAGGACGACGTGGTGGTCCCCGACCGGCTGCTGACCGGGTTGGACAGCCTCGACGGCATCGCCCTGGTCCTCGTCCGCCGCGAGCAGAAGCGGCTGCGGAGGGAGATGTTCGGGCAGGCGAAGTCCTACACCTGCAGCCTCTGCCACCGCGAACTACCGGTGTCGCTGTTGCGGCTCGCCCATATCAAGCGGCGGACGGAAGCCACCACCGAGGAGCGGCTGAACGCCGCGAACACGATGGCGGCGTGCACCCTGGGGTGTGACGAGTTGTTCGAGCGCGGGTACCTGGTGGTCGACGTCCAAGGCCTCATCCACCGCAACACCGCGGCACCCGTCGTGACCGTGGACCTCGATGGGGCGTTGTCCGGGCTCGACGGGAAGAAGGTGCTGAACTACGACAGTGCCGCGGCGCCGTTCTTCGCCGCGCACGCGGATCGCCACACCCGTTCCGCCGCGTCGGGGAACCCGTCCTCGACAACGGGATAACGACATCGTGACCCTGTGGGGGCCGGGACAGCTTCCGATCGGGGACGCCGTCTTCCACGCGGACGGCCGCTCGTACGCGGTGGACGTGGTAGGCGGCGGCTTGGTGGTCGACAAGGAGGTGGACAACCCTGTGGGGTGAGCGCCACGCGCGCACCGGTCGCCGGGTCAGCCGGGCCAAGGGGTGGCGACGTCCAGGAGGCCGATCATGCCGGAGACCAGGCGCATCTGCGGAATGGTGCGGATGTCGGCTTCCACCAGGTGCGGAGAGCAGACCAGGACCGCCACCGCCTGGGCTCGGGACAGGGCCACGTTGAGGCGGTTCCGCGACAGCAGGAAGTCCAGACCCCGGGGCAGGTCGACCGCCGAAGACGAGGTCATGGTGGCGATGACGACCGGGGCTTCCTGCCCCTGGAAGCGGTCCACCGTGCCGACCCGCACCCCGTCGAACCCCGCCTGGTCCAACGCACGCGAAACCACCCGGGATTGCAGGTTGTAGGGCGCCACGACGAGGAAGTCCTTCTCCCCCAACGGCCGCACCTCCCCCCGGTCGTTCCACGAACGACCGATCAAGGCGGCCACGGCGGAAACCACAGCCGCGGCCTCCTCCGGCGACCGCGTCGTGTTGCCCTCGTGGTCGACCGAGCAGACGTACAACCCCGCAGCGACACCGTCGACGGAGCGGTCGGCGGCGGTGGGGTGGGCGTGGAGGAGGCCCGCGTAGGACAGGTCGGAGACCGGTTTGCAGACCGCCGGGTGCATTCGGCGGGTTTCGTCGAGGAAGTAGCCCAGGTCCGGGGGGATGACGTCGGCTTCGCCGATGAGGTGGCCCAGGGCCGAGGCGTCGGCGCCCGCTGGGTGGGTGCCCTGGACTACCTGGGGGAGCTGTTGGGGGTCGCCGAGGAGGACCATCGTTCGGGTGGCCGTGGACACCGCCAGGGCGTCTGCCAGGGCGAACTGGCCTGCCTCGTCGATGAGGAGGACGTCGAAGGGGTCGGCTTTCAGCGCGGGGTTGGCGAAGGTCCAGGCGGTGCCGCCGACGAGGTGGCCTTCGGGGTGGTCGGTGCGCCAGGCTGCCAGGGCTTTGTTGTCCTTGGGGGTTTCCCAGAGTTCTTCCGCGGGGGTCTTGGACTTGGAGATCTTGGCGGCGGGGATGTCGGGGTCCGTGGTCAGGGCCGCGGTGAGGACGTTCTCCACCGCTTTGTGGCTGGTGGAGGTGACGGCGACGGTCTTGCCCGCGCGGATCAGGTGGGTGATGAGTTGGCCCGCCAGGTAGGTCTTGCCCGCGCCGGGTGGGCCTTGGACGGCCAGGACGGACCTGTCGAGGTTGTCGACGGCCTCGATGACCGTGGTGACCAGGTCGAAGCCGGGGTCGGGGAGGCGGCCACCCCGGCGCATCCGGGGGGAGAGCCTGCGGAGGAGGTCGATGCCGGGGTGGGGTGGGAGGGTGGGGAGGTGGGCGATGACCGTCTCGGCCAGTTCCTCGATCGCCTTGTCCTTGGGGGTGGCGGAGATGGGGCGACCGGGGAGGACCGCGGCGGGGGTGGCGTGCGACTCTTCGCCCACGACCGCTGTCTCCTCCACCGTGAGGCGGTCGGCGGTGGCGTGGGTGACCTTCGCTTCCGTTCCCTCGGTGCCGTAGCGGAGGCGGACCTGGTCGCCCGCGGTGAACGGGTGGGGGCGGTCGGGGTCGCAGGTCAGGTGGAGTTCGCGGCGGGACTTGCGTTGGCGGCCACTGGGCTTGACCCACTCCCCCACCTCGATCGCGACCGGGACCGCGCAGTTGGTGTCGACCTCCAGGTCCGACAGCGGGGTCTGGAGGCGGTGGAAGAACTCCCACCACGCCGGGTTCGACTCGCGGCGGTAGTAGCCGACCGCGGCGGCCAGCAGCGCGCGGGCCCGGTGGTCGTCGGTGAAGTCGGTGACGTCCTCGGGGAGGCCGTCGAGCAGGGGGGCGACCAGGGCGGCGATGCGGGCTTCGCGTTCGGCTCGCTCCTCGGCCTTGCCGTCGTCGGGGAGGGTGAGTTCTTCCGGGTCTCGGGTGTCGACGCCCCGTTCCGCCCGGACACGGTGCAGGAAGCCGAACAGTTCGAGCGTGGAGACGCAGTCGTACTCGTTGTAGTCGGCGATGCCGCGCAGGACCTCGTCGGCGCGTTCCGGTTGGCCGAGTTGGGTCAGGGTCAGGTATTCCTCGTACGCCTCGATGCTGGAGACCGCGTTCTTCACCTCGCCCTCGCGCGCGGTGGGCATGTAGAGGGGTTCGAGGTACTTGATGGAGTACGAGCGCTGCGACACGCGCAACGCCTTGCGCACCACCGCGTACAGGTCGACCAGCGCACCGCGGCGCAGCAGGTCGTCGACGGCCTGCTCGCGGGTGCCGTGCAGGGCCGCGAGGCGCTTGACCGCCGTGGCCTCGTACGGCGCGTAGTGGTAGACGTGGGCGCCGGGGTGTTCGGCGAGGCGGGCGGTGGCGAAGTCGACGAAGTCCTCGAACGCCTTCTTCTCCTGCCTGCGGGAGTGGGCCCAGAACGGGGTGAACTCGCGGACGCCGTCGGCGGTCACCGCGCCGAACAGGTACTCCAGGCCGTCGCCGTCGAGGGCGTACGGGTCGCCCTCCATGTCGAAGAACACGTCGCCGGGGCTGGGGGCGGGCAGGGAGGCCAGGGCGTCCGGGTCGACGACCTCGTAGCTGATCTCGCCGGTGGCGTCCTGGCGGACCTGGATCGCCGCCTGGGCGCGCAGGGCGGTGAACGAGGCGGGCGAGATGCTCTTGGGGCGGGCCTCGGGCCCGGCTTGGGCCAGGGCGTCGATCGTGCCCAGGCCCGCGGCGGCGAGCTTGCGCCGCTGGTCGGTGCGCATCCCGGCGACCAGGGACAGGTCACGGTCGGCCTCGCGGCCGTCGGCGCAGTGCTGGGCGAAGGCGCAGGTGCCGCAGGCGGCGCGCTCGTCGGCCCACAGTTGTTCGGGCAGACCGGGTTCGCGACTGGTCAGGCGGTCGCGCAGGCGGCGCAGCAGCGGCAGGAAGTCGTCCACCCGCAGCGTCTCGGTGCTGCCGTCGCCGAGGAGCAGGTGCATGTTCGGGCCGCTGGGCCAGCCCGCGCGGCGCAGGGCGTCGGCGTAGGCGGCGAGCTGGATGACCGCGCCCGGTCGGGCCCGGCGGGCGAGTTTGGTGTCGTAGACCTCGTAGCGGCCCTGGGCGTCGCGCTGGAGGAAGTCGGCGCGGCCGGAGAAGGTGTCGTCGAGGAAGACGGCCTGGTAGACGACGTCGGTGCCCGCCGCGAGCGCGGCGGCGGTCTCGGCGGCCGCGGTCTCCGGGTCGCGCTCGTCGATCTCGACCAGGGCGGTGACCTGGTCGCGGAGGCGGGTCAGCGTGGCCTGCTCGTGCGCCCGGCCGTGCTTGGCGGCGAGCTGGTCGCCGCCGCGCACCGGGCGGGGAGCGCCGGGCAGCCCCGCCGCGTGCGCCTGCCGCAGCACGCTGCGGTGTTCGCAGTCGAGCAGGTCGGCGAGGTCGGACGGGGTGTACACCGCCGGAAGTCTGGCAGCCGGGATCGCCCGATCGGCTTACCGACACGCCGCTGTCGATCAGCCATGCCTGCACAGCGGACAATTCGGACCGGAGCAGCACCCCCGGCAGGACGGTCTCCGGGATCACCTGGATGCCGGAGGACCCGGTGCCGACGGCGCCGACGCGCTTGCCCTCCAGGTCAACGGGTTCGCGCGGCCGGTGTGCGGGCGCGGGTCGCGGCGGTGACGTTCGCACTGCGGTCCGCTCGGATGCCGCAGGGCGTTCGCACGTGCGGCCGGGTTGCGCCCGGGCGCCTAGGCTCGTGGCGAGCGGTGGGAGGTCCGGTGCGGATCAAGGACGTGGTGCGGCCCGGCGGGATCCGGGAGCTGGCCGGGGCGGCCCTGTTCGAGCGGGTGGCCGGGCCGGACGGCCCGGCGGCGCGCTCGCGCATCCACGACACCCCCGGCCCCCGGTGGTTCGGCGAGGACCGCCCGATCCGCGTGGTGCACGGCGACGCGTCGATGTTCGTCGGCGGGCTGCGGGCGCTGCTGCTGCAATCGCTGCACCCGCTGGCCATGGCGGCGGTCGCGGCGCACTCCGGCTACCGCGGCGACCCGTGGGGGCGGTTGGCCCGCACCAGCACCTTCCTCGCCACCACGACGTTCGCCACGGCCGAGGACGCGCAGCGGGCGGTGGACAAGGTGCGCGGCATCCACCAGCGGGTCCGCGGCACCACCGCCGAGGGGGCGGCCTACCACGCGGCCGACCCGCACCTGCTGGCCTGGGTGCACGTCGCCGAGGTCGACAGCTTCCTGCGCGCCCACCAGCGCCACGGCGCGCACCCGCTGGACCAGGCGGGCCGCGACGGCTACGTGGCCGATGCCGCCCGGGTGGCCACCGCCCTCGGGGTGGGCGACCCGCCGCGCACCGAGGCCGAGCTGGCCGAGCACCTGGAGTCCTACCGCCCCGAGCTGCGCCCGACCCCGGAGGCGCGGGACGCGGCGCGCTTCCTGCTGCTGACGCCGCCGATCCCGTGGCCGGTGCGGCTGCCCTACGGCGTGCTGGGCGCCAACGCGGTGGCGCTGCTGCCCCGCTGGGCCCGCGACCAGCTCGCCGTGCCGCGCCTGCCCGGCCTGGACAGCGCTGCCGTCCGGTTCGCGGGCCACGGCATGGTCCGGACCATCCGCTGGGCGCTGGGCGGCTGACCAACCTTCCGGTTGGTATGGTCGGATGCGTGAACTCGCGCGAGCACATCCTCGACAGCGCGCTGGCGCTGCTGCGCTCGGGCGGGTCCGTCTCGCTGGAGTCGGCCGCGCGCGAGGCCGGGCTGAGCAAACCGGGGCTGATGCACCACTTCCGCACCAAGGAAGCCCTCATGCTCGCCCTGGTCGACCACGTGGTGGACGGCTGGGAGCGGGCCCTCGCCGAGCGCCTGACCGGGGAGGTGGCGCGGGCGAGCGCGGGCGACCGCATCCGCGCCTACCTGGCCTGGTCCACCTCCGGCGGGTTCGACGAGGCCGACCTGGTGGTGGTGGCCGACCCCCGGCTGCGCCCGGCGATGACCGCCCGCTGGGAGGAGCGCCTCGGCCCGTGGCTCGCCCTGCCCGACGACCTCGACCCGGACGCCCGCGCCCGGCTGACGGCCGTGCGCCTGCTCTGCGACGGCGCGTGGCTCGCCGACGCCGCGCACCTGTTCCCGATCCCGCCCGACGAGCGCGACCGGGTCCGCGCCGTCGCCGAACGACTGCTGGAGCCGTGATGCGGAAGTGGTCGCTGCTGGCCTGCGCGATCGTCAGCGAGGTCACCGGGTCGCTGTCGCTGAAGGCGGCGATGGGCCAGCCCGCCTGGTACGCGTTGGTCGCCGTCGGGTACCTGGGCGCGTTCGCGGCCCTGGGCGCGGCGCTGCGGGCGGGCATGGCGCTCGGCGTCGCCTACGGCGTCTGGGGGGCGATGGGGGTCGCGTTGACCGCCGGGTTCGCGGCGCTGCTCTACGGCGAACCGCTGACCCCGGTGATGCTCCTGGGCATCGCCTGCATCATCGGTGGGGTGGTGCTGGTCGAATTCGGCTCGCACGCCCGGCCCCGGTCGGGGGAGGGGGAGGCGTGATGGCCTGGTTGTTCCTCGCGGGGGCGATCCTCGCCGAGGTCGGGGGCACGCTGGCGCTGCGGGTGGCGTCCACCGGGCGCGCGATCTGGTACGGCGCGGTGGGTGCGGGGTACCTGCTGGCGTTCTTCCTGCTGACCCGCACCCTGGCGGAAGGGGTGGGCATCGGGGTCGCGTACGGCGTGTGGGCCGCGGCGGGGGTGGCGCTGACGGCCGTGGCGAGCAGGGTCCTGTTCGAGGAACCGCTCACCCCGCTCATGGGCGCGGGCATCGCGCTGATCATGGGTGGGGTGCTGCTCGTGGAACTGGGCGCGGTGCACTGACCGCGAACGGGGGTACCTCCCGGGTGACACCGACAAGGGGGGCACGGGTGGGTTTGTGGATCGGCGTGGGCGGACTGGTGGTGTTCCTCGTCGCGACCGTGGTGCAGTGGAAGACGAGGCGGAAGTGGGTGGACCGGGTGATGTCCGCCCTGATGCTCCTGGGCTGGGTGACGGTGGTGCAGTTCCTGCTCAAGCCGCTGGTCCCGTCGCAGGTGATGGTGGCCGTCATGCTCGGTGGGATCACCGTGGGGATCTTCGCCGCGGCGGTGATCGGCCGCCGCCAGGCCGATCGCGCCGAGGCGGACCGGCAGCGGCGGGCAGGCGCGGGCGAGGCCGTCACACCGCCAGGAGCCGCCTGATCTCGTCGGCGACCAACTCCGGTTCGGAGACCGGGACCATGTGCCCCGACCGGTGGGCCACCACGTGCCGCCCCCGGGTCGACGTGGCCGCGCGGTGCCGGTGCGACGCCTCGATCTCCGCCCGGACGCGCGCGGGCATCCCCGCGGTGGTGAGCCCGGCCGACACCACGGTCAACGGGACGTCGGGCAGGTCGCACGGGTTGTCCCGCAACGAGAGCACGTCCGCGGCGAGGGTGCGCAGCTCGGCGGCGCGGGTGCGCACGGCGGCCGGGGTGAACGCCTCCGCGCGCATCTCGGCGGCGGCGTCCTCGGGCAACCCTGCCAGCAGCCCGCGGAAGGCCACCCCGAGCAGGCCGACGCGGGCCGGCGCGGCGCTGCCGAGCTGCACGGCCCGCTCCGCGCGGCGCATCGACGGCGTGAACAGCGCCTCCCCCGCCTCGTCGGTCGGGTCGAGCAGGAGCAGACCGGCCACGCGCGCCGGTTCGGCCGCCGCGGCGACGCGGACGATCGGACCGCCCCAGCTGTGGCCGACCAGGACGTACGGGCCCGGCCCCAGGGCGGTGAGCAGGTCGTTGAGGTCGGCGGCGAGGGTGGGCAGGTCGCGGGGCCCCGGGGCGGGCGCGCTGCGGCCGAGGCCGGACCGGTCGTAGGCGACGGTGGCGGCGGCACCGGCGAGGGCGGCGCGCACCGGCGCCCAGTACGACCGGGTGGCGGCCAACCCCGCCTCGAACACCACGGTCGGCCCCGGTCCGGGAGTGCGGACGTGGAACAGCTCCCGGCCGTCACGGATCCGGATCACTCCCCCTGTCGCCGCCATGGGCCCACCCTAGCGATCCCGCCCGCGCGGGCGTCCCGAACGGACTGCCCGAACGGGCCGGTGCCGCCTGCGCGCGACCGTGCGTTTCACTGGTGCGCATGACTTCGCCGGGTGCGCGGTTGCGCGGCAGGAACTGGGACGCGTTCGCGGACGCGGTGCGCGAAGCCGTGGCGAGCGGTCCGGCCGGTGAGGCCGAACTGGTCGCGGTGGTGGGCGAACTGCCGGCGGCACGTCGGGTCCTCGTCGTGGCCGCGCTCGGCGACGCGACCGGTGAGGCAGGACCAGCGGCTCTGCGGTCCGTGGTGGACACCGGCCGCGAGCAGGACCTGCTCTGCGCCGCCGTGCTCGCGCTGGCCAAGCGCTGCGGTGCCGAAGCCTCCGCCGACCTGCTCGCGGCCCTGTCGAGCAAGCACTCCGCGGTCAAGGACTACGCGGTCGCGGGGCTCGCGGGCGCGGGGGACGGTCGGGCGTGGGAGGAGGTGTTCACCCGGCTGCGGCACCTGCTCGGCCGGAGCGCGCGCAGGCACGGGGACGTCCACTCGTCCCCGGTGGCCGCGGCGATCTGCTACCTGGGCGGGCACCTGGACGGCGACCGGTGCGCCCGGCTCGTCCGGCGGCTGCGGCAGCGGTGGGACCGGCTCGACGCGGACGAGCGGGACTGGTTGACCGGCGTGTGGCCCGGGGTCGGACCCGACGGGCCCGCCGTGGACGGCGTCGTCCCGCCGGACCCGGCCGCCCTCCGGGCCTGGATCCGGCACCCGCTCTTCGAACCGATCCACTGACGGCCGGAACACCGGCGGGCACGGCCGTGGGGCGGCGGGAACACCGGGCTGTCCGGAAGCCGCGACGGGGATCCGCGCCCGGACAGGTGGTCGGCCCGCGGGGGCGCACCGGGGTAGCCTGGGGGTGTCGCCCCGGCCCCCGCGGTAATAGATCACGGGACACCAGGGACGACATCACAGGACTGGGCGGATGCCGACCATGGACGCGCTAGCGAATTCCTCCACCCCGGATGCCCCGGCACCGGATGCCGGTGACCACGCCGAAGAGACCTGCACCGCGTGCCCGCACCCGCTGGACGCGCACGACCCGATCGCCCTGCGGTTCTGCCGCGCCAGCGCCGCGGGCGGCCCGAGCCGCAAGTGCCTGTGCTCGGGGGAGTCGGCGGGCATGACCTACGGCAACTCCAACAAGGGCCCGATCAACCGCAAGGCCACCAGCGGCCGGTGACCACGCCGCAGGCGCACCCCGGCGATCGCGCGCGGGCCCCGGCGCGACCGGTGGTCCCCACCCGCGCCGGGGCGCTCGTCGGCGTAGGATCGGGATCACCGAGGGTACGTCGAACACCGGCGGTCAAGCCGGTGTCGCCTTGGGCGCACCACGGAGTCCGGCCGACGCACTCGGCCGGAGGCGGGAGCGCCGAGTTGAACTCGGACCTGCACAACACCCCCACCGCACCGACGACGGGCGAGTCCCGGCTCGCCCTCAAACCCCGCTCGGACGACCGCGGCGGCGCCGACGGCGGCTGGTGGCCCCGCTCCACCGACCCGGACACCGAGTTCCCCACGCTGATCACCGCCCTGGCGGCCCGGGGCGTGCCGGTGCGCCGGGTGTCCTACAACCTCGACGCCTGGGACGCGGGTGAGCGCAGGCTGACCGTCGACGGGGTGCTGGTGCGCCTGGAGGGCTTCCACAGCACCCCCGAGCACGTCGTCACGGTGATCGGCCCCGACCGGACCAGGACCCGGCTGCTGGTGATCCCGCACGACACCGCGGACGGCACCGCCGAGACCGCCCTGCACACCGCGGGCGACCCGACGTCGACGGCCACCGACCGGCAGGTCCTCGGCCTGGACACCACCCCCGACGGTCCGACCCCGGCCTCCGGCGGACCGGCGGCGCACTCCCGGGCCACGGACGCCACCGACCGGTGACACCCCGCGGCCGTGGTCCGGCCCGGCAGCCCGCTGTCGAACCGGACCACTCCCCCGGGTGATGACCCGAAACCCCACCGGGTGCCGCGCTGCGACGGGTGACGCGCGGACACCCGACCAGGGGTACCCGTCCCGCACCCGGCGCGTAGGGTGAGGCGATCATGAGTACCGGGCGGTAATCCCCGCCCCCATCACCGACGGGAACTCAGCACCACAGCGCCGTGGTGGCAGGACGGATCGCAGGCTCCCGCCCCCAAGTCCGCACCAGTGAGGTGACTGTGACCGATGAACGCTGACCGGTTGACCGAGACCTTCGTCGAGTTGGCCGACACCCTCGTCGAGGACTTCGACGTGGTCGAGTTCCTGCGCCTGCTGACCGACCGCTCGGCCGAACTCGCAGGCGTCGACGCGGCGGCGCTGCTGCTGGCCGACCCCCGCGGCCAACTGGAACTGATCGCCACCGCGGGCAACCGACTCCGATCGGCCGAACCCCACCACCCGCACACCGTCGAGGGCCCGGGCGTGGACGCCTTCACCACCGGCGCCCCCGTCGACGAACCGGACCTGCACACCCACGGCCACCGCCGCTGGCCGCGGTTCACCGCCGCGGCCGAGGCGGCGGGCTTCGCCGCGGTGGACGCGGTGCCGATGCGCCTGCGCACCGACGTCCTCGGCGCCCTGAGCCTGTTCCGCACCGCACCGGGCCCGCTGGACGCCGCCGCCCTGCGCACGGCGACGTCACTGGTCGAGATCGCCACCATCGGTCTGGTCCAGCACCGCTCGATCCACCACCACCAGGTGCTGGCCGAGCAACTGCAATCAGCGCTGACCAGCCGGGTCGCCATCGAACAGGCCAAGGGCCTCGTCGCCGAACGCCTCCAGGTCGACATGGACGGCGCCTTCGCCGCCCTGCGCGGCTTCGCCCGCGCCACCAACCTCAAACTGGGCGACGTCGCCCGAGCCGTCATCGAGGGCAGGCTCAGCACCCGGCAACTGCTGAGCCCCGACCCCCGCCGCAAGCCCCACCGCGCCTGACGCCCACCCACGCGGCGCAGCGACAACCAGCCACGCCCCCGCAGGGGCACCCCCAAGGCGGGTTTCGAGGACACGGGCACGGCGAAGCACATCCCCCGTCGGGTGAAAGTACACGCCCAAGCCAGTGACCTGTGCCACAATGGATTCCCCACCCCATTTCCTCGCCCCGGACCCCGGCCGCTGCACCGCGCAGTCACACCGCCGCCGGAGGTACCGATGTCCGAGCCGGTCGAACAACCCCGGGATCAGATCCGGGAACACCCCCACCCCGAGCCCTGGGCACGACGTGGCCGAGTGGGGCGCACCGACGTGGCCGCGGTCGTCGACTTCACCGGCAGGCTGCGGCGACTGGACTACCGCCACGGCGGCGGCCGTTGCCGGGCCGCCGCGGTGGCGCGGCTGCCCGCGGCCAGGGCGCTGCTCGGCCTGCACGTCGCCGACGACGTGCTGGGGCCGCTGTGCACCGCGGTGGCCGACCTGCACAACCTGGCCGGGTGGGCGTGCTTCGACACCGGCGCGGTCGACGAGGCGCTGGTGCACTTCGGGGTGGCGCTGGAGGTGGCCGCCCTGGGCGGGGACCGGGTGCTGCTGTCGAACATCCACTACCGGCGCGGGCGGGTGCGGCTGCACCACGACTCCCCGGAGCAGGCGCTGGCGGAGTTCCGCCTCGGGGAGCGGGCGGCGGGCGCGGGCGGGTCGGTGCTGGCGCTGGCGGTGACCCGGGCGAACCAGGCGTGGGCGCGGGCGAGGCTGGGGGACGAGGAGGCAGCGCTGGCGCTGCTGGCCAGGGCCCAGGACGACTTCGCCGGGGCGCGCGGGGAACCGGTGCCCGCGTGGGCGGCGTTCTTCACCGCCGCGGACCTCTCGGCGATGACCGGGGTCGTCCACACCGAGCTGGCGCGCAGCGTCGACCCCCGCCACGTCGAGTCCGCGGTGCCCGCCCTGGTCGCCGCGCTCGACGGGTACGGGCCGGACATGGCGCGCAGCCGGGCGTTCACCCTGATGTCGCTGGCGACCTGCCAGCTCATCGACGACCAGGTGGAGCGGGCGGTGGCCGTGGGCGAGCAGGTGCTGGACCTGTGCCGCGGCCTGGCCTCGGCCCGCACCGCGGCCCGGCTGCGACCGCTGCGCGACGAGGCGGCCCGGCGGCGCGGTGACGCCGACGCGCGCGCCCTGGCGCGGCGCATCAGCGCGTTCCGGCCGGAGGTCGGAGCGGTGTGACCGAACCCGGCCGTGGTGGCCGACGAGAGGGAGGTCGTGGTGGACCTTGTGCGTGGAGCGTCCGGCGCGGAGCGCGACCGGTCGATCGAGGCGTTGGAGTACGCGTTGGGCGAGGGCCGGATCACCGCCCCGGAGTTCGAGGAGCGGGTGGAGGCGGCGTTCCTGGCGCGGACCCGGGCGGACCTGGCCGCGCTGACCGCCGGTCTGCCCCGGGGGCTGTGGTAGCGGACCGGTGACCGCCGGTCCAATTCGGACACCGAGTGGTGGCCGGGGTCCCGCGCGCCCGGATCCGCTTGTGCCCGCGGGAAAACAACCCGCCCGACCCGACCGCGGCGGCGCCCGGAGCGGTAGGCTCCGGTCAGGCCGCGGTCTTCCCGCGGCGAGGCGGAGAGGCATTCCCATGAGCACGGACCGCACAACCACCCCGACCGGCTACGAACGACGGCTCCAGACGGTCACCGAGGCCGTGCGCGGGCACTCGAAGCTCGGCGACAAGGCGGCGGGTGAGGTGGCGGTGCACGTCCTGCACGCGCTGGACACCATCCCCGAGAAGCTGCGCTGACCCGGCCGCCCGGGAACCCGCGCGGGTTCCCGGGCGCCGCTCAGGCCGTGGTCCGGCCCAGCAGTTGGTCGGTGCCGATCTCGCGGGAGATCACCTGGCGGGCCACCTCGCCGAGCTTGCGCCCGTGGGAGCGCGCGTAGCCGCGCAGCGCGGTGAACGCGGCGCCCATGTCGACCCCGAGGCGCTCGGCCACCAGCCCCTTGGCCTGCTCGATGACCACCCGGTTGTGCAGCGCGGTCTGCAACTGCTCGGTGATGACCTCCTGCTGCCGGATCGCCCGCTCCTGCAACAATCCGATCGTCGCCACGTCCACCAGCGCCTGCGCTTCCCGCAGCGCCCGCGGGCTGAGCACCCGCGCGTCCGCGTGGAACAGGTTCAGCGCGCCGATCACCTGGTCGCGCAACCGCATCGGCAGGGCGTCCACGGCGACGAACCCCGCCGTCACGGCGGCGGAGGCGAACCGGGGCCAGCGGGTGTCGGTGGCGCGCAGGTCGGCCACGCTCACCGGCGCGGCGGTGGCGAACGCCTCCAGGCACGGGCCCTCGTCGCTCTGCAACTGGAACAGCTCCAGCAGCCGCACGTGCTCGTCCGAGCTGGCCATGAGCCGCAGGTGGCCCTGCTGGTCGGTCAGCAGCAGCCCGGCGGCGTCCACCCCGAGCACGTCCACGCACCGGTCCACGAGCAGGTGCAGGAAGTCGATCACGTCGAACTCGTCGACCAGGGTGTCGGCGAGTTCGACGAACACCTCCACCAGGCGGTCATCGGCCATCTTCGTCTTCTCCTCCGTCGCCCCCAGCGTAAGACCGGGCGGTGGGGGACGCCCGCCCTCGCTCATCCCGCCTCGTCGGCGGGGTCGAACCGCAGCCGCCGGGCCACCACGTCGGCGGCCAGGTCGGTGAGCGGTCGGTCCTCGGCGAACGCCCTGGCCCGCAGCCGGGTGAACGCCTCGTCCACGCCGACCTCCAGTTGTGCCGAGACCATCCCGGTCGCCTGGTGCAGCTGGGGGTCGTGGAGCCGGGGCGCGGGCCCCTCGTGCCCGATCCGGGTGTCGAGGTGCAGTTGCAGCGCCAGGTGCGCGAAGGCGACCGCGTCGGCCAGGGTGGCCGGTGCCAGGCGCCGCGGCTCGGTCAGGTGCAGGGCCAGCACGCCGACCCGGATCGCACCCACGGCCAGCGGGAAGGCGAACAGCGCCGCGGCGCCGCCGCTCACGGCGGACGGTGCGAACAGCGGCCAGCGGCGTTGCGCGGCGGGGGTGTCGAGTTCCGGCACGAGCACCGGGCCGCCGTCGCGCCACACGTCCAGGCACGGCCCCTCCCCCACGGTGACGTGCAGGTCGGCGAGCCGCGCCCCCAGTCCGTCGGTCGCGTGGACGGTCTGCGGCCAGTTCTCGGCCAGTTCCACGGTCTGCGTGGCGCCGGAAACCCCCAGCCGCAGCACCGCGGTGTCGCACAGCACCGGTACGGACACCGGGACGTCGAGTTCGGCCGCCCGCTCGGCCACCCACGCCCGCACCCGGGCACCCCCGGTGGTGTCGTCGGCGGTCGGCATGGTGTGGCCTCTCCGACCCGGTGGACGTCCGTGTGCTCCGACATGACGACTGCCGTGTCCGGCTGGGGAGGCGTCAGGCTCTCGACGGGCACCCACCGTACCGCCGATCCACCGGTACCGCCGACGCACCCCGCGCGACCGCGCGCCGGGGACCCCGAATCCCGCGAAACCCGCCGGGCGAACGGCCGAACCACGTTCCACCCACCGTGGGCGCGCGTTCGATCGGCTGTTTGCGTTGTGGGCAGGTCTGCCCGTTCCCCGGTGGGCGGTGTCGAACGCCCACCGGGAACCGTCCACTCTCAGCCGACCCGGTTCTCCAGGGCGGTCCGGCGGTGGGCGACCTCGTCGGGGTCGTCGCCGAACACCAGCAGTTGCAGGGTGCTGCGCCGCACCGGGCTGTCGGTGCGGTGGCTGTCGTGCCCGGCGATGATGAGCAGTCCGCCCGCGGCCAGGGTCGGCGCCAGGTCGGCGAGCAGGTCCGGCAGCGGGGCGGTCGTGGTCAGCTTCACCGACTCGGCGGGCTGGTCGAGCGCGTCGGGGCGGATGGAACGCAGTGCCAGCAACGGCAGCGAGCCGCTGGTGAGCCGGAAGTTGAGGTCCAGCACCACCAGGCGGTCGTCCGCGGCGCGGGCGCAGTCGAGGCTGCACATGCCCCGGTAGCCGAGGTCGGCCGCGCGCTGGGCGATGGCGACGCACTCGGTGAGCAGCTCGGTCGGCAGCGGGGTCACCGCGCCGAACCTGCCCCCGGTGTAGACCCCGGCGGTGTCGACGCGCTGCTCGGTGACCGCCAGCAGCCGGGCCACCCCGTCGGCGGCCACGTAGAGCTGCACGCCCCAGTTGTGCACCAGGGACAGGTATTCCTCCACGACGAACTCGTCGAGCACCCTGGTGAACGCGGGCGGGACGATCCGCCTGCCCGCCCGGTGCAGGTAGACGTCGAGGCTGCCGCCGTGCGCGTCGTCGGTCGCGGCCTTGAGCACCCAGGACCGCCCCTCCGGCGCCGCCGCGGACAGCCCGGCCCTGGCCACCACGACCCTGCGGGCCTGGAACCCCCGGCCCACCAGGGTGTTGATGCTCGCCTTGTTGTTCAGGTGCCCGACCAGCGCGCCGGTCTTGAGCGCGCTCGCGTCCGGGCACAGGGTGGTGGGTTGTGGATACTCCGACGACACCGACAGCCCCTCCGCGACCACCTCCCGAACCCGTCGCTCGAACTCCACCTCGGTGCCGAAGGCGCGCAGGTCGGTGCCCACCGGCAGGCCGCTGTCGCGCAGCCTGGCCAGCAGTTCCGGATCGGTGCCGCCGGTGCTGCACACCAGGGGGGTGTCCCCGGCGACGGCCAGCGGCCGGGCGGAGACGACGTCGCGGGTGTCGCGGTGCAGCGAGGCGGGGACGCCCACCTCCACGGCGGGCCGGGCGCAGACGGCAACACCGGGGCCGTAGATGTCGTCGAGCCTGCGCGGGGCACCGAGGAAAGGCGGGTACGAGAGGGACGCGGTCATGGTGGAACTCCAGTCGTCGGGAGACCCGACTCAGCAGACGGTGCGGCGTGGGTGGACGCGAGCACACCGTCGAAAGGCGACCCGGAACCGGGCCGCACCCCTCCACCATGTCACGTTCCGGCCGATTCGTCCTCCCGCGGGTTCCGGGCAGCGCAAAAACCGTGGTCCGCCCCGCGGGGGGAGCGCGGGGCGGACCACGGGGGAGGAGGACCTTCGGCCGGGGCTCCCGATCAGGGGATGGCGGCGGCCTGGGCGCGGGCGACTGCCTCCGCGCGGTCCTCGGGGAGGAGGAAGCCGAACCGGACGGCCACGTCGGCCGCCTCGGTGAACTTGGTGACGTACGCCTCGTGGGTGGGGTAGAGCTGCTTGACCCGGTCGGCGGTGAACGGCTTGGTGGTGCCCAGCAGCAGGCAGGCGCCGGTGACGTTGCCGCCGCTGTTGTTGGGGCCGTACGCGGCGACCGGGGCCACCAGGTCGGGCAGGCGCACGCCGCCGAGGGCGTTGCCGTCCTTGTCGCGCTGGATGAGGCTGCCGAACCAGGCGTCGATGGGCTGGGCGCTCGGCGGCGGCGGGCTGCCCTGGGCCCAGGCTTCGAGGTGGGCGAAGGCGGCGTTCTCGGCGTAGCGGAAGGTCATGGAGTTGATCGGGGTGTCGCAGTGGGTGGCGGCGCCGTCGTTGATGGCCTTGTCGCGGGCGTTGACCGGGTTGTAGGTGTCCAGCCCGTACTGGTCGGCGTGGGCGGTGCCCGCGACCTCCCAGGTGCGCACCCGGTCGGTGTTCTGCCGCGCCGAGGACGACAGCGGGACGTCGGTCTCGGCCTGCAGGACGAAGACGGGGACGTTCAGGTCGGCGCGGATCTTCGCCGAGATCGGCGGGAGGCCGCCCGCGATGGCCGCGGCGCCGCCGCTGCGCCCGTGGACCATGATGCCGTCGAACACGTCGTCCTTGGGCTGGATGGCGTTGGCGTAGGTGACGAGCCTGCCAGCGGACTGCGAGTGCCCGGAGGCCAGGACCGTGCGCGGGGTGCCGCCGCCGATGATCGACGGGTTCGCCCGGACCGCGCGGGCCGCCTGGGAGAGCACGTCGTAGGAGATGGTGTCGTTGGGCAGGTTCACCCCGGCGTAGCGGTCGGGGTCGAGCTGGGTCAGCTTGTCCGCGCCGCGCTTCTGCGCCGTGACGCCGATGTAGGCGTAGCCCTCGCGGGCGAAGTGCTCGTAGGACTGGGACAGGTCGACGGGGATGTCCACGCCGAAGCTGACGTTGAGCCACTCGATGACGACGGTGCCGTTGAACTTCGCCGGGTCGCTGGGCCGCTCGACCAGCAGCCGGGTGGTGTAGGCGGTGCCGGTCCCGGTGACCCTGGTGTTCCACCGCCCGTCGTCGGTCCACAGCCCCGACTGGTCGTAGGTGGTGGCGGTGCCGGACATCAGGTACTCGTCCTCGGTGTACCCGAGCCGGTCGAGGTCGACGATCCCCGCTGCCCCGCTGAGCGGGTGCCCGTGGCCCGCCCCGGGGGCGATCCTGGTGACGGTCGGCTCCCCGGCCGCCTGCGCCGCGTCGGCACCCGGCACGCCGACGGCCACCACGCCCGCCGCCACGCAGGACACCGCTGCCGCTGCCCACGGCCACTTGGAGCGGAACTTCGCACCCATGCCTCTTCCGACCTCCGGGTCGCCACACTGGTTGGTCATCGAAGTGTTGCACCCGCGATACCGTGCCGCAATCGTTGCACGCCAACGAAAGTTGTCATTTCGTGCTTGCTCCGGCGGAGTTTTGCCGCACCGCGCGAGCGGGTTCACCCCCGGTTGACACCTCGCCGCGCCCGACCTGGCAGGGACGTGACAACCACGGGTCAGCGCGAGACCTTCCGCAGCCTGCCCCGCAGCGCCCGCCGGGCCACCGGCCCCAGGTCGTCCACGACCTCGACCAGGACGGCCAGCCGGTCCAGGGCGTCCAGGGCGGCCGCTGCGCCGTCCGGGTCGACGCCCTCGTACAGCTCCAGGCCGATGAAGGCCGCGCTCACCGCCCTGGCCAGCCCGGCGGTGTCGACGACCTCCGCCACCGGCGAGTCGGCCAGCAGCCGCGCCAGCGCCGCCTCGATCGGGTCGACCCACAGCCGCAGCGCCCCCGAGATCGCCTCGGCCAGGGACGGGTCGGTCTGCGCGCCGGCGAGCATCTGCGCCAGCACCGCCACGTTGCCCGCCGCGCGTTCCTCCGCGTGCAGGGTCAGGCCCAGGGCCAGCAGGCCGCGCAGGTCGGCCACGGCGGCGATCCGGTCGGCGAACCCGGCGACCCTGGCCTCGGTGTTGACCAGGCAGGCGACCCGCAGCAGCTCGTGCACGGTGCCGAAGTGGTAGAAGACCAGCGCCTGGTTGACCCCCGCGGTGGCGGCGATGGTGCGGGCCGAGGTCCCGGCGAAGCCGTGCGCGCGGATCGTCTCGATGGCACCGTCGATCAGGCGCCCGCGGGTGTCGGCCATGGCCCCCACGGTAGCGGCGGTAGCGTGGCCGACGGGCTGGGGGACGGTGCGCGCGCGCCGGGGTCGCCCCCGGTCGGGAACATCCTGGAGCACATCCCGCACCAGGGGATCGAGGAGGCACCGGAGTGCGGGCAGTGCGGTTCCACGAGTTCGGCGACCCTGGTGTGCTGCGGCTCGACGACGTCGCGGACCCGGTGCCCGCGGCGGACGAGGTGCTGGTCCGGGTCGAGGCGGCGGGAACGTCCTTCCTGGACGCGCAACTGCGGGCGGGGTCGGCCGCGACGCGGTGGTTCCCGATGCCAGAGCTGCCGACCAGCCCGGGGTTCCAGGTGGCGGGCACGGTGGTCGAAGCGGCGGACCCCGGGTTGGTCGGCACCCGGGTGGTGGCGGGCCTGTGCGGCGGCGGGTACGCGGAGCTGGCGGCGGTGCCGGTGGCGTCGCTGGTGCGGCTGCCACCGGGGGTGGGCGTCGAACGGGCGGTGGCGCTCAACGGGCACGGGGCGATGGCGGTCGGGCTGATGGAGACCGGGCTGCCCGCCGCGGGTGAGGTGGTGCTGGTGCTGGCGGCGGCCGGGGGCGTCGGCGGGCTGGTGGTGCAGCTCGCGAAGCGGGCGGGCGCGGTCGTGGTGGGGGCGGCGGGCGGGCCGGAGAAGTGCGCGACCGCCGCGGCCCTGGGCGCCGACCACGTCGTCGACTACCTGCGCCCGGATTGGGCGGATCGGGTCCGCGCCCTGGTCAGCCCGGTGGCGCTGCTCTTCGACGGCGTCGGCGGGCACCTCAGCGCGACCGCGATGGGCCTGCTGGCCCCGGGCACCGGCCGCGCGGTCGTGCACGGCACGGCGGCGGCGGACTCCCCGGGGTTCACCGCCGCGGACGTCCTCGTGCACGGGCTGACGGTCACCGGGTTCGGCCCCCGGGTGGCCCACGAACCGGCCCGCGCCATGGGGCTGCGCACCGAGGCCATGCGCCTGGGTGTCCTGGGCCTCCTCAACCCGATCACCGCCCCGCCCGTGCCCCTGGCCGAGGCGGCGACCGCCCACCGGCTGCTGGAGGCCCGCCGGACGATCGGCACCGTGGTCCTCACCCCCTGAGCCCACCCGCGCGGGCCGGGACTGGTAAGAGGCAGCCATGCGCATCAACGCCGCCGTCCTGGCGGCCGTCTCGGCGGGTGGGGTGCTCGGCGCCCTGGCCCGGTACGGGCTGGGCACGCTGCTCCCGACGCCCTGGGCCACCTGGCTGGTCAACGTGAGCGGGTGCCTGCTGATCGGCGCGCTGATGGCGGTGATCACCCACACCGGCCCGCACAGCCCGCTGCTGCGGCCGTTCCTCGGGGTCGGGTTCCTCGGCGGCTACACGACCTTCTCCACCGCCGTGGTCGACACGGCGCACCTGCCGCCGCCGACCGCGTTGCTCTACCTGTTCGGCACCCTCTTCGCCGCCGTGCCCGCGGTGGCGCTGGGCTGGGTCGCCGCGGCGAAGGTGGTCCGGTGACCGCGCTGCTGGTGGCCCTGGGGGCGGCGGTCGGGGCGCCGCTGCGGTACCTGGTCGACCAGGCCGTGCAGCGCCGGAGCGGGGGGCGGTTCCCGCTCGGGACGCTCGTGGTCAACGTGGTGGGCAGCCTGGTCTTGGGGTTCCTGGTGGGGCTGCCGGTGTCGACACCGCTGATGGCGTTGCTGGGCACCGGGTTCTGCGGCGCGCTGACCACCTACTCCACGTTCGGCTTCGAGACGTTCCGGCTGCTCCAGGACGGTCGGTGGACGGCGGCGGTCGGCAACGCCGCGGTGAGCCTCACGCTCGGGCTCGGGGCGGCGTTCCTGGGGCTGTGGCTGGCGTGAGCGGGCAGTCGTAGCAGGTGGTGGCGGTCGGGGTGCGGTAGTGCAGGCAGCAGCTGCGCCGCCTCCCGTCCCCGGCCAGCGCCGCCGCCAGCTCGGGGACCGCGGTCAACCGCTCGGCGGGGGCGTTCGGCACCGCCCGCAGCGCGGCGGCCAGCGAGGCGGCGGCGTTGCCCCACAGCAGCCCGCGCGCGACCCGGGTCGCGGCGTGCAGGGCGTCGTGCAGGGGCCGCAGCAGGTCGTCGACGACGGCGCGGGTCAGCAGCGGGACCGGGTCGGCGGCCGTCCAGCCGCCGGGGTCCGGCAGGCTCAGCCGCAGGGTGGTCTTCGGGTCCAGCCGCACCCGCAACCGGTCCAGGTCGGGCACCAGCCCCGGTGCGGCCAGCGCCAGCGACCACACCCCGGCGACCAGCCGGAAGTGCAGCAGGGAAGCCGCCACCCGGGTCTCGCGCACCCCCAGCGCCCAGCAGACCTGGTCGACGTGCTCGGCGAGCAGCGCCCGGTCGGCCGGCAGCGCCCGCAGCGCGACGCCGTCCCCGGGGTCGGTGCCGCTGACGTACCGGCACCGGGTGGCCGCGTCGGTCACCGCCGCCCGCACCCGCGCCGGGTCCGCCCGCCGCGCCCCGACCGCCCGGGTGCCGGGGGCGTCCGGTTCGGGCGCCACCGTGGGGGCGTGCCCGGTGAGGGCGTGCCCAGTAGAGGCGTGCCTGGTGGGCGCGTGCCCGGTGGGGTCGAAGGCGGCGGCGATGTGGCCCGCCTCGGTGAGGTGGGCGGGGGTGCCGGTGCGCAGGAGGCCGTCGGGGGTCAGCAGCCACAGGGTGTCGCCCGCGGCCACGGCGAGGTCGGGGTCGCGGGTGGTGACCACCACCGCGGCGTCGTGCCGGGCGGCCAGCTCGCGCAGGCGGGCGGTGAGGCGGGCCCTGGCCGGGCCGTCGAGGGCGGAGTCCGACTGGTCCAGCAGCAGCAGGCCGGGGCAGGCGGGGACCGCGTCGTCGGGCAGCAGGGCGACCAGGCGGGAGCGCTCGGCCGGGGCGAGCGCGTCCAGGTCCGCGCCGTCGAGGCACACGCGCCCGGCGAGGGCGGGGCTGCCGCCCGCCAGCGTGCGCAGCAGGGTCGACTTGCCCACGCCCTCCGGCCCGAGGACGACGGTGACCGCGCCCGCCCTGGCGTGGGCGGTGATCCCGCTGAAGAGGACGTGGTCGTCATATCCGACGGTCAGGTTTATCAGGTGAACGCACATGCCACACATTCCGTTGCTCGTCGCGGTCGGTCCAGGGAACCGCGCCATAAAGCTTTTCCGGGAATTGCTCCCGGAGTGACGGAACCGCATTCCAACACCGCCGTCTCCTCGACGGCGTGCATGGATGCGTTGCGGTGCATGGTAAGTGGCCTCCCACGGAGATTTCCGACCGGGTCCAACCGAATGATGGCGACCTTTCCCGGAATCGGCGCGGCGAAGTGTTGCGGATCACACCGTCCAGGTGGAACAGTGGGAATCCGCTTCCATTCCGATAACCGCCGGAACTTTGCCGACCCCCGGCCCGACCCGCGCGGGCGCCCCGGTGATCAACTCATCCACCCCGCCCGGGAACCGGCGGGTGGGTGCGCGCGACCACTGGGGGTACGACCCCGTCCGGCAGAGCACACCAGGGAGGTCCGCGTGGCCATCGCGGCGTTGGAGGCGTTGACGTTCGGCCTGGGCCGGATGGTGGCCGCGGCGGAGGAGGTGGGGCAGCGGCTGCACCTGCTGACCGGCAACCGGGGCGTCTACCGGCACGAGCTGTCGCTCCTCGACCCCGACCGGCTCGACGTGGTGGACCTCGACACGCACGACGTGGCCGCCTGCGAGGCTGCGCTGAAGGCCATCCCCGACCTGGCGGGCCTGGTCAACTCCACCGACACCTGGCTCACCGTGGGCGCCGACCTGGCCGCCCGCCTCGGCCTGCCCGGCCCGGACCCGGACGCGGTGCGGGTGCTGCGGGACAAGCACGCGGTGCGCACCGTCCTGCGCGAGCACGGCCTGACCTGGGCGCGGTCCACGGAAGTGACCACCGCGCGGGACGCGGCCCAGGCGATCGGTTTCCCCTTGGTGCTCAAGGACTCCGCGGGGACCGGGTCGAAGAACGTCTGGCCGGTCCGGAGCGCCGAAGAGCTGGATGCCGCGCTCGCCGAGGCCGGGGACGCGGCGCTGATGGGTCGGCTGTTCGCCGAATCGCTGGTCACCGGCCCGCTGTTCAGCGCGGAAACCCTGAGCTGGGACGGGGAAACCCGGCTGCTCGGGGTCACCGGCCGGTTGATGTCGAACCGGTGGTTCGGCCGGGAGGACCTGATGTCGTTCCCCGCCGACCTGCCCCGCGCCGACCGGGACGCGGTGGCCGACTGGGTCGCCCGCGTCCTCGCCGCCACCGGGCACGCGCGGGGGTTCGCGCACGTGGAGTTCGTGCTCACCGCCGACGGCCCCGAGTTGGTGGAGATCAACGCGCGGATCGGCGGCTGCCTGGCGGGCGAGGCGATGTGCCGCTCCCTGGGCACCAACGTCTACCGCGCCGTGCTCGACGTGGCCCTGGGCGAACGCCCTGCCCTGCTCGACGCCGACCTGCCCGAGCACGGGCAGCCCTCGGCGGTCGTCCTGCTCTACCCCGACTCCCCCGGCACCTTCACCGGCGTCGACGGCGTGGACCACCTCTCGGCGTTCCCGGGCGACCCCGAGTGGTACCCCACGATGGCGCCCGGCACCCCCGTGGTCCACCTGGGCGACCAGCGGGCCAGTTCCGGTCTGCTGCTCGCCGAGGCCGACACCACCGAACTGGCGATCTACCGCGCCCTGGCCGCCGCGGGCGCCCTGCGGCCGGGCGTCTCCGCGCTGCCGTGAGGCCGGGTGATGGCGTCCCGACCACGCCGGTTCACCGGCGTCCAGCGGTTCCTGCTGGCGAGTTCGTTCGTGACCACCCTGGGCAGCTTCGCCGTCCTGCCGTACATGTCGGTGCTGCTGGAGCGGCGGCTCGGGTTCGGCCTGGGGACCGTCGGCACGATCCTCGCCGTCGCCTCGCTGATCCAGTTCGCAGGCTGCGTGGTGGGCGCGGGGGTGGCCGAGTGGCTGGGGTTGCAGCGCACCCTGCTCGTCGCCCTGGTGCTGCACGTGGCCGGGTTCGCCGGGTTCCTCGCGGGCCTGCACTGGCCCGCCGCCACGGTGGCCGGGCTGATCAGCATCTCCAGCGGTTCTGCGCTGTACCTGCCCGCCGCCAAGGCGTACCTGGTGGCCGGGGTGGACGACGAGCGGCGCCCGCTGCTGCTCTCGGCGAGCAGCAGCGCGCTGAACTCCGGGCTGGCGCTGGGACCGCTGCTGGCCGGGCCGTTCGTGCTCGACTCCTCCGGCTGGGTGTTCGGCGTGGTGATCGTGCTGTTCGCGGCCATGACCGTCGGGCACGCCCTGCTCCCCCGGGAAGCCCCGCAGCCCGCCGGGCAACCGTGGCGGGTGCTGTCGGGGATCGCGGTCATGCCGTTCGCGGTGACGGCGCTGACGCTGTACCTGCACATGTTCTTCTACTACTTCCTGCCCGTGTACACGGTTCCGCGCGCGTCGCCGGCGTTCTACGGCGCCGTGCTGATGGCGCACTCGATCGGGCTGGTCGTGCTGCAACCGCTGCTGGCGCGGCGGGTCGGGCGGATGGGCTACCCGGCGGCGATCCTGCTCGGCTTCGCCGCGATGGCCACCGGCATGGCGGTGCTGGCCACCGGCGGCCCGGTGGGGATCGCGGCGGGCACGATGGTCATCTGCCTGGGCGAGTCGGTGCTGTTCCTGAAGAACGACCTGGAGGCCCTGGCCCGGTCGCGGCGGTCCTCGGCGGTGGTGTTCGGCCAGCAGCGGCTGGCGTTCGGGCTGGGGTCGTTCGTGAGCAGCCTGGCGGGCGGGGCGGGCTACGCCGCGCTCGACGGCGCGGGTAGGGCGCCGGTGTTCTGGTTGGTGGTGGCCGCGCAGTGCGTGCTGCTGCCGTTGCTGTTGCTGGCCGCGACCCGCGTGCCGGTTCCCCGAGCACGGATGGTGAGGCAGACGTGACCGACCACCTGGCGACCGCCACCGAGGTGGCCGAGGCCCTGCGCGCCGACGCCGCCGAGCGCGACCGGGCCAACCGCCCGCCGCTGCCGGAGATCGACCTGCTGCGCTCCTCCGGCCTGCTCGGCCTACCCCCGGACGACCACGTGGGCACGCACGCCGTCACCCGCGTCATCGCCGCCGCCGACGCCTCCATCGGCCACCTGCTGGGCTACCACTACCTGCACCTGTGGCGCTTCGGCCTGTTCGACAACCACGAGGCCACCGCCCGCATCCGGCGCGGCACGGTGGAGAACGGCTGGTTCTGGGGCGGCGCCAGCAACCCCGGCGACGTCCTGACGGTCACCCCGTCCGGGGGCCGCCTGCTGCTGTCGGGCCGCCGCCCGTTCGCCACCGGCGCGGCCGTCGCCGACCGCCTCATCGTCAACGCCACCCGCACCGACAACGGCGACCGCCTCACCCTGGACGTCGACGCCCACCACCCCGGCGTCCACCACCCGGACGACTGGGACAACTCCGGGCAGCGCCTCACCGCCAGCGGCAGCGTGGTCTTCACCGACGTGCCGGTGGAACCCGACCAGGTCGTGGGCGTGCTGCCGCCCGCGGACGACCCGAGGATGGTGCGGCTGGTGCTGTCGTCGATCGGCTACCAGTCCATGCTCGCCCAGGTCTGCGTGGCACTGGCGGAGGGGGCGCTGGCCGAGGCGGCGAAGTACACCAGGACGAAGTCGCGGCCGTGGGGCACCAGCGGTGTGGACCAGGCAGTGCAGGACCCGTACGTCCTCGCCGGGTACGGCGAGGCGGTCGCCGAGACCAGGGCGGCGGCGCTCATGGTCGACGCCGGGGTGTCGGCGTTGCAGGCGGCCTCCGACCTGGGTCCGGCGATCACCCCGGAACTGCGCGGCGAGACCGGCATCGTGGTCTCCACGGCCAAGGTCGTCGCCACCGGCGTGGCCAACCGCGTCACCGCCCGCGCGTTCGACTTCATCGGCGCCAGGGCCACCACCTCGGCCCTGGGCTTCGATCGCTTCTGGCGCAACGCCCGCACGCTGACCCTGCACGACCCGGTGGTCTACAAGGCGAAGGAGGTCGGCGCCCACTACCTCACCGGCGAACTGCCGACCCCCACCGCCTACAGCTAGACCGTCCCCTACCGGTCCGTGGTGCACACGCTGGGGATGTAACCCGACCACCCAGCATAACCGTTGTGGCGCTTGATCCCGTCCTGGACCAGGATCCAACCGTTCGCGCCGGTGTACCCGCACGCCCCGTAGGCCGTGCCGACCACCAACTTGCGACACGGGAACGTCTCCCCGGCGTAGATCGGGAAGATCGCCGGTGACGCCGCGTCGGGTCGAGCCCTGGCGATCACGCCGTCGTTGACGTCGACCCACGAGCCGGTGCACTGGCCACCCGCCAGGACGGTCAGGTCCTGCCCCGGGAGTTGCGCCTCCGCCGCCACACCGGTCCCGGACGCCACGACCGACGCCACCACGGCCGTCGTCACGACGGCCAACGGGAACAGCTTCGACTTCCGCATTTCTTCCCCTGTCATCGGTGTACTGGTCGAACCATCCACCCTCGGGGGTGCGGTCGGGCCAGACCAGAGTCCTATTGCCCCTGCCCGTGGTCGACCCCGCGCCGCGTCCTACACAGGGTGACAAGCGCCGCAGGCAAATGAACAGCGGTTCCCCACCGGTCGGTGCCACCCCATCCATCCGCTGCCGATGGGGCGTCCGGGGGGGCCGTGCGGCATCCATTCGGCAGCAGCACTACTCCCATCAGGTGAACTCGCGGGAACGCACTTCCGGATCAGCCTCGTGCGGTGGTGAGCAGGTGGCGCAGGGTGTCTCGGGTCGCGGGGGTGGTGAGGGCGGTGGCGTCGAGGTGGCGGAGGAATTCGGCGTGCCGGGTGGTGGCGGTGGGGTTCTCCAGCAGGAGGTCGGTGCCGAGCTGTTCGATGTGGACGATCGGCGGGAAGTGGCCGACGGTCAGGACGCGGAAGCCGGGGTGGGCGGCGGTGGAGCCGGGGAGCAGGCGGATTCTCGGCAGGTGGACGTCCAGCAGGTGGTGGAGTTGGTCGCGCAGGACCTCGCCGGTGAAGGCGGGGTGGCGCAGCACTCGGGGGTGCAGGAGGAATCGGCTGATCCGCAGTGCGGCCTGTTCCGCCTGGTGCGCGGGCGGCGGGTCGGCGCCGGGGGTGTGGTCGGTCGACTGCTCGACGGCGCGGTGGTAGGCGGCGGTGCGCAGCGGTTGGGGGATCAGGTCGGAAGCGAACCAGGTGATGGCGTCGGCGATGGCCTCGACGTCGTGCACGATGGTCCGGCCGCGGCCGGGGTGGATGATCCACTCGGTGCGGTCGGCGGTGGCCCGCCGCTCGTAGAGCAGGGGGCGGCGGGCGGCGGGAACGTCCAGCACCGCGCACAGCCCGCCGATCTCCAGGGCGGTCGGCACCCGGCGGCCCGTCATGACCCGGTTGACCATCGCCGGGGACATCGACATGGCCTGGGCGAGGTCCCGGGTGCTGAACCCGCGCGCCCGCCGGGCTTGGTCCAGTTCGCGGGCGAGCAGCAGGCCGCGCAGGGTTTTGGCCCGGAAGGTGTCGTCGTCCTGCGGCCGGGTGGTCGTGTTCACTGTGGACATGGCATTGTTCCCCTTGCCTCTCCGCCATCGCAGGAGATGAGATGGCTTACGTAAGCATGATGTGCTCACGTAAGCAATGGGAACCACCCGATCAGGGCATCGTCGGACCGGATCAGTCAGGGCCTAGGCTGCTTACATGTCTGAAAGCACGACCGCGGCGGCCCGCGAGCTGGGCGCCGACCTGAAGCGACTCCGCATGGCGGCCGACCACACGCTGCGCTCCCTGGCGGACGTCGTCGGGTTCTCCGACACGAAGCTGTCGTTCTGGGAGCAGGGCTCCCGCCTCCCCGCCGTCGACGACCTGACCACGGTGCTCACCGTGCTGGGGGTCGAGGCCGACGAGCGGGACCGCCTGCTCGGACTGCGCCAGCAGGCCGCCTCGCCGGGAGAACTGGTCGCGGGCTCCCCGACCATCGGCCCGCAGTTGGCCAAGTTCGTCGACATCGAGCAAACCGCCCGCCGCATCACCGAGGTCAGCCTCGCGGTACTCCCCGGCCTCTTGCAGACCGAGGCATACGCCCGCGTCGTCCTCGGCGACGAACCGGACACGGGGACCAGGGTCAAGCTGCGGATGAACCGGCAGCGCGTGTTGACCCGCGACAACCCCACCGAATTCCACGCTCTGATCGACGACACCGCCCTGATCCGCCCGATAGGCTCCCGGGCGGTCATGGTCGAGCAGTGGGAACACCTCATCGCCTCGGCCGAGCGGCCCAACATCACGGTGCAGGTGATCCCCTCGGCCGCACCCGGCTTCTCGCCCTACTTCGCCGGGACCTTCATCCTGCTGGAGTTCGCCACCGCGCCGCCGATCGTGCACTTGGAACACTTCGCGGCATCCTCTTCGCTGTGGCGCACGCCCGATGTCAGCGCCTACCAAGCGGCGATCGAGGATATCCAGCAGCGGGCCCTCAGCCCGGACCGATCAATCGAACACCTCGCTAAACTCATTGATGGCAACGCATCGAACGGAGACCGATGAAGACCACGCACGGCTCGGATGGAACCCGCTGGCGCACCGCGAGCAGCGCGAACAACACCTGCGTCGAACTGGCCCACCACGGCCACGGCATCCGCGACAGCAAGAACCACGACCGACTCCACGGCGTCGACACCCGCGCCCTCCTGCGCGCCGTGACCACCGGCCTGCTCCCCCGCTAGCCCCCGCACGGCGAGCGGGGCACCACCGAACAGGTGATGCCCCGCTCGCCTGCCGCCTACTTCACCGCCACCAGCACCACGTCGTTGCCCGACCGCCACACCGTGCCGACCTCGCTGAACCCGGCCGCCCGCAGCAGTTCCTCGTGCTTGCGCACCCCCCACTCGGTGGTGCCGTGGCGGGGAACCCGCTTGGCGCGCTCGGCGAACGCCTCCGCCAGGGCGGGTTCCTCGGCTGCCGCATCCCACCAACTGGTCCAGTCCTCGTTGTCGGTGACGCCGACGCGTTCGGCCCTGGCGTCGAGGACGGCCGTTTCCAGGCGGTGGATGGTGGGCTGGTCGTCGTAGAGGTTGTCGCCGTTCACCAGGGTGCCGCCGGGGCGCAGGAGCCGGGCGGTTTCCGCGTACACCTCGCCGAGGCGGTCCTCCGGGAGCCAGTGCAGGGCCGTGGTCGACACCGCCACGTCCACCGGGCCGGGCAGGTCCAGGGCCGCCGACCAGCCGGGCTCGGCCAGGTCGGCGTCGACGAACCGGACGAGGTCGGCGAAGCCCGACTGGGCCAGGGTCAGCAGCACCGGGTCCTGGTCCACGCCGACCACGGTGGCCTTCGGCAGCCTGCGGGCGACGCGGGTGGCGAGTGAGCCGGGGCCGCAGCCCAGGTCGAGCACCAGCGGTTCCGCCGCGTCGGCGACCACCGCGGCGACCACGTCGCCGATGACGGTGAAGCGCTCTTCCCGGTCGGCGATGTAGCGCTCTTGCTGGTGGTCCCAGCGCTGCACCCAGGTGCGCGCGGTGTTCGCGTCCATCTCGCTCCTTCTCGCCGTTGCGGGCCGGTCGGGGCCGTCGCGGCTCCCGGGCGAGTTGTCGGGTGGCGCAGGTCTCCGGTTCCCGGTGCTCACCCCGACCACAACCTGAGATCGCCGGGAACCATCCCGGTGATCTCTGCGACTGTTCCCCCGACAGCAGGTCGAGGGAAGGCTGGGCGGCGATGCAGTGGTTCGAGGACGACGTGCTCTGGTCGGGTTTCTCCGAGGTCGTGTTCTCCCCCGCCCGGGCGGAACGCGCGGCGCGGGCCGTGGCCGAGTCGCCGCTGCTGCGGTTCCCGCCAGGGGCTCGGGTGTTCGACCAGTGCTGCGGGCCCGCCGTGTTCACCGTGCCGCTGGCGGCCGAGGGCTACACCGTGACCGGCATCGACCTGAGCCCCGTGATGCTGTCCCGGGCGGAGAAGGCGCTGGCGGACGTGGGTGAGACGGCGGAGCTGGTGCAGGCCGACATGCGCGAATTCGCCCGACCCGGCGCGTTCGACGCGGTGGTGAACCTCTACACGTCCTTCGGCTACTTCGACGACCACGCCGACAACCAGAAAGTCCTGGCCAACGCCTACGACTCCCTCGCCCCCGGTGGGGTACTGGTGGTCGACCTGATGGGCAAGGAGACCTACGCGCGCTGGGCGGGCGAGGCCAAGGTGGTGGAGATCCCCGACGGCGGCAAGGTCTTCATGCACGACCAGATCCTCGACGACTGGACCCGGTACCGCACCGACTGGACGCTGGTACGCGGCTCGGAAGCCCGGCACACCCACCTGCTCTGCTGGGTCTACAGCGGCGCCGAACTGCGGTCGATGTTCGAGGCGGCGGGGTTCACCGACGTGGAATGCTTCGGCGACTTCGACGGCTCGCCCTACGACAACCACGCCGACCGGCTGATCGTGCGCGGGGTCCGGGCCGCCTGAGCCCAGACCGACCGCCGAGAGGACTCCTGTGACCACAGCTCCACCCCGGCCCCAGCTCGCCGACCCCGCCCCGACCGACTCCGAGCGCGCCAAGCGGCGCAGGCTCGTGCTGGTCACCACCGCGCTGTCGGTGGCGCTGGTGGTGTCGGTGCCCGCCGCGATCGCCCTGGGCGCCAGCGTGATCCCACTGCGGGAGACGGCCCACTTCCTCGGGGTGGCGCTGACCGGCGGCGTGATCACCCCGGACGAGGTGCCGCGCTACAGCGTGGTGTGGGAGGTGCGGGCGCCTCGCGTGCTGCTGGCGGTGCTGCTCGGCGCCGGGCTCAGCGTGATCGGCGTGGCGTTGCAGGCCATGGTGCGCAACGCCCTCGCCGAACCGTTCGTGCTGGGCATCTCCTCCGGGGCCTCGGTCGGCGGTTCGGCCGTGGTGATCTTCGGGATGACCGCCGGTCTGGGCGTCTACACCGTCTCCGCCGCCGCCCTGGTCAGCGCGCTCGTCGCCGCGGCCCTGGTCTACCTGGCCGCGCGCACCAGCGCCGGGTTGACACCGTTGCGGCTGGTGCTGACCGGGATCGCGATGGCCTACGGGTTCCAGGCGCTCACCGGGCTGCTGGTGTTCCTGTCCCCCAACTACACCGACGCGGTCACCAGCGTGCTGTTCTGGCTGATGGGCAGCCTCGGCGGGGCGACCTGGGGTGCGCTGCCGCCCGCCGCGGTCGGCGTGGTCACCTGCGTGGTGGTGCTGCTGTGGCGGAGCCGGACGCTGGACGTGCTGTCGCTGGGCGACGAGACCGCGGCCAGCCTGGGCGTGGACGCCGCGCGGACCCGGCGGTGGATGTTCGTGCTGACCTCGGTCGTCACCGGGTTGCTGGTGGCCGTCAGCGGCGCGGTGGGGTTCGTCGGGCTGATCATGCCGCACCTGGTGCGGATGGTCGTCGGCTCCAGCCACCGGCGGGTGCTGGTGGTGGCGCCGCTGGCGGGCGCGGTGTTCATGGTGTGGGCGGACGTCGTGGCGCGGACGTTCTTCTCACCGCAGGAGTTGCCGCTGGGCGTGGTCACCGCGCTCGTCGGCGTGCCGGTGTTCGTGGTGCTGCTGCGGCGGCGCGGCTACCTGTTCGGAGGCAGGTGATGGACCTTCGCCTGGACTCGATGTCGGTGGAGATCGGCGGCAAGGCGCTGGTCGACGCACTCGACTTGGAGGTGCCCAGCGGCAAGGTGGTGGGGCTGCTGGGGCCCAACGGCAGCGGCAAGTCCACCGCGCTGCGCTGCGTGTACCGGGCGCTGAAACCCAGCGCGGGCGCGGTGCTGCTCAACGACGTGGACCTGCGCGAGCTGACCCTGCGCGACAGCGCCCGGTCGATCGCCGCGCTGACCCAGGACAGCCACGCGGAACTGGACTTCACCGTCGAGGAGGTGGTGGCGCTGGGCCGCGCGCCGCACCTGCGCGACAGCCAGGCCCTCGGCGCCGAGGAGCACGCGCTGTGCCGGTGGGCGATGGACCAGGTCGACGTGTTGCACCTGGCCCGGCGCAGCGTCCTGACCCTGTCCGGCGGCGAGCGGCAGCGGGTGCTGATCGCCCGCGCCTTGGTGCAGGAGCCCAGGGTGCTGGTGCTCGACGAGCCGACCAACCACCTCGACGTGCGCCACCAGGTCGACCTCGCGGGCCTGCTGCGCCGCACCGGGCTGACCGTGCTCGTCGCCCTGCACGACCTCAACCTCGCCGCGGCGGCCTGCGACGTGCTCGCCGTGCTCAGCGGCGGGCGGCTGGTGGCCACCGGCGCCCCCGCCGATGTCCTCACCCCCGAACTGGTGCACCGGGTGTTCGGCGTGCGCGCGTCTGTCGTGCGCCACCCGGTCACCGGCGCCACGCAGTTGCTCTACGACCTGACCCCCGACTCCCCGGACCCCGCAGCACAACCGCCTCGTTCCCCGGCAGTCCCGGAAGGTGCCCGCTCATGACCCGCATTCCCCGCCGCCGCCTGCTCGTCGCCACCGCCGTCCTCGGCGCGCTGAGCACCGCGTGCGGCGCCACCGTGGCCACTTCCGACGCGCCCGCGGCGGCCACGGTCACCATCGACACCTGCGGGGAGCAGCAGACCTACCCCACCCCGCAGCGCCCGGTCGCCTACGACGTGAGCGCGATCGAGAAGATGTTCTCCCTCGGCCTCGCCGACCGGATGCGCGGCTACGTGATGAACACGCTGTTCGACCCCGCCATGGCGCAGTCGCCGTGGGCGGCGGACTACGCGAAGGTCCCGCGCCTGGGCACCGCCAGGATCAGCAAGGAGATCGTGGTCGACGCCAAGGCCGACTGGGTCATGTCGTACTGGGGCGGCGGGTTCAGCGAGGACCGCGGCATCACCCCGAAGTCGCTGGGCGCGCTGGGCATCCACAGCTACGTGCAGGTCGAGAGCTGCTTCGGCTACGGCGACCGCAAAGCCCTGCCGCCACTGGAAGCGGTCTACACCGACCTGACCAACCTGGGCCGGATCTTCGGCGTGCAGGCCAAGGCCACCGAGGTCGTCGACGACCTCAAGTCCCGTGTGGACAAGCTGCGCGCAGGCAAGCCGAGCGAGCCCGCCAGGGTCTTCGTCTACGACTCCGGCACCGACCAGCCCTACACCGCGGGCAAGCACGCCTCACCGACCGGCGTCATCGAGGCCGCGGGTGCCCGCAACGTCCTGGGCGACCTGGACAACGGTTGGACCACCGTGGGCTGGGAGACCGTGGCCGCGGCGAACCCCGAGGTGGTCGTGATCATCGACTACGGCGACGAGCCGTCGGCGGACAAGGCGGCGTTCATCAAGGCCCACCCGGCGCTGCGGGGCACCCCGGCGGTGACCCAGGACCACTTCTTCGTCCTCAACTACGGGGAGGCGGTCAGCGGCCCGCGCAACGTCACCGGGGCCGAGAAGCTCGCGACCTACCTGCGTTCGATCGGCCGGTGAACCGCCGTGACCGCAGCACCGCAGACCTCGCTGGCGCCCACCCCGGTCCCGCGCACGACCACGGTGTCCGGGGTGTGCAACGGGACCCTGGGTGAGCTGTTCCAGGGCCCGGTGACCCACCGCGGCAGGCCCGGCATCGGGCTGGTGTCGTTCCCGGTCGACCGCTACGCCTGGGCGCACTTCAGCCCGGGCCCCGACGACGACCCGAGCCCGGAACTGGCCAAGGCCGCGGCGGCGGTGCGGCTGTTCTGCGCCCACCACGGGGTGCGGCTGCCGCCGGGGCGGTGGTCGCGGCACAGCGAACTCGACGTCGGCGTGGGCATGGCCAGCTCCACCGCCGACATCGTGGCCACCCTGCGCTGCCTGTTCGCGCTGTTCGGCCTGCCCTACGACGCCGCGGCGGTCCGCGCCGTGCTGACCGGGATCGAACGGGCCGACAGCGTGTTCCTCGACGAGTTCGCCCTGTACCTCAGCGACCGGCACGAGGTGGTGGAACCGCTGGGCACGCGCATCGGCTTCCACACCTGCTTCGTGGTGGAACCGGGGTCGATCGACACCACGGCGGTCACCCCGCTGCTGCTGGAGCACTACCGCCACCGCGCCGACTCCTACCGCCGCTGCCTCGACGGGATGCTCGCCGCGTTCCGCCGCTCGGACCCGGTCGGGGTGGCCCGGGCGGCCTCGACCAGCGCCGCCCTGTCCCAGGAGGTACTGCCCAAGGCCCGCTACGACGCGATCGTCGCCCACCGCCGCGAGTTCGGCGCCGACGGGGTGTTCGTCGCCCACACGGGCCGCGTCATCGGCTACCTGTTCACCCAGCGCCTCGGGCGGCGGCGGATGGACGAGCTGTCGGCGTTCTTCCACGGCCTCGGCCACCAGTGCTCGTTCGCCTGGGGTGGCTATGGCGGTGCATGAGCACATCACCGACGCGGTGAAGACCCCACACCTGGTGCGGCTGGCGGACAACGTGGTGCTGGCCCGGTTCGAGACCATCAAGATCTACTCGGCCCTCGCCGCCGTGCGCACCCTGCTGGAACGGGGCGTGGTGCGGCCGGGGCAGACCCTGGTCGACAGCTCCAGCGGCATCTACGCCACGTCACTGGCACTGGCCTGCCACCGCTACGGGATGCGCTGCCACATCATCGCCTCCACCACGGTCGACGCGGCGGTGCGCGCGCAACTGGAGGTCCTGGGCGCCACGGTCGACCCGATGCCGCCGTCGTCGTCGCTGGAACTGGACCAGCGAGCCCGGGTGGCCAGGGTGCAAGAACTGCTCGCCACCCGCCCGGACGTGCACTGGATGCGCCAGTACCACGACGGCATCCACTACGAGGGCTACGCGGAGTTCGCCGACCTCGTCGCCGCCGAACTGGGCACGGACGCCCTGACCGTCGTCGGCGGCGTCGGCTCGGGCGCCTCCACCGGAGGGGTCACCGGCTACCTGCGCCGCACCGACCCGTCGGTCCGGTTGGTGGGCCTGCAACCGTTCGGCAGCGTCACCTTCGGCAGCGAGGCCTTCTCCGACCCGGAGGCCATCATCGCGGGCATCGGCAGCTCCATCGTCTTCGACAACGTCCACCACGACCTCTACGACGACATCCACTGGCTCGACTTCCGCCACGCGATGGCGGGCGCGGTGGCCCTGCTGCGCAGGCACGCGGTCTTCGCGGGCCTGTCCACCGGCGCGGCCTACCTCGTCGCCGACTGGCTCGCCCCCCGCTCCCCCGACCGCACCCACCTGGTCATCGGCGCCGACACCGGCCACCGCTACGTCGACCGCGTCTTCGCCCGCCACCGCGAGGCCCCCGACCCCGCCGACCTCAAGCCCCGCGAAATCACCGACCTGGCCGACCTGGCCATGCCCTGGTCCACGATGCCCTGGAACCGCACCTCCACAATATGAAAGATTCATTGCGCGACGAGGCGCGAAAGGAGCTGTGGTGCCGAACCTGCACGTGATCTACCGCCGTGAGCCGGGTCTGACCGAGCAGTGGTCGGTGTACTCGTTCCCGGAAAGCGTCTACACCGGTGGGTCATCGCTGGCCGAAGCCCGCTCACGATTCCGAGAGGCCGCCGAGTACGGGGTCGACGACTTCGCCGACCGTGTCCTGGTCGAGCACATCGAGGAGCCGCTCACCGAGCGCGCCTTCATCCGAACCGCCGTCGATCGACACTCGCTGGACCGGCGTGAAGCCGCGAAGCTGTTCGCGGGCAGCCTCACTTTCGCCGTGCAGGCGGCCGCGTTCGACCGAGACGCACCCTCGGCCGCGGACGGCACAGCCGTTGTAGTCGCCTGTACCCCCACCGACACGGTGCGATGGGTGCTCGAACAGATGGGTGAGAAGGACGCGCTGTCGATCTGCGTGGCCCAGCCCGGCGACACGGTCTAGTGGTCTTACCTCGCCGGCGGCCGGACCGCGTCCTACTCAGTGGCTTTCGTGCGGTGTTTCCAGCAGAGTGGGCCGCAACGGGGTCGCGGAGGGGGAAACATCGGTGTTGCGGCGTTTCGTGCGGTGGTTCTGGCCGAGGAGGGCGCTGTTCACGGCAGCCGTCATCTGCGCCTGTGTGCTGGGCACCCTGGGGCTTGAGCACGACATCTGGGCGCTCAGGGTCTTGAGCACCTTCCTGGCGGTGTCCTCGTCCGTGCTGATGACCGAGACCAGCGATCGTCGCCGGAAGGCGAGGGAGCGCAAGCTGAACCGCCGGTAGGCGGGGCTGGGCACGACCGTGTGCGACCGGGTCTCGGGGACCCGGTCGCACAGCCGGTCGACCGGGGTCAGGCGCAGGTCTCGGGGTCGACGGCGAGCACCGGGTCCGTCCGGGGGCGGCCGGTGAACTCGACCGTGTCCCGGGTGGTCAGGGCGCCGTCGCGGAGGGTGTGGGTGGTGCGGGTGCCCGAGTAGGTGAGCTGGTCGGCCGGGGCGCCGAGGTTGTCGGCCTCGGCGGCGATGGTGTCGAAGGTGCGGGCCTCGTCGGCGGCGGTGCACCGGTAGCCCAGGTGGGTGGCGAGGCCGCCGCCCTCGGCGAAGGTGACGGGCTGGTTGTCGTCGCCGACGACCTGGCTCAGGTTCTGGCCGTCGAAGTGCAGGGTGGTGAAGTAGGTGGTGTTGGCGCCGACGGACCGGGTGACGACCAGTTCGGCCCGGCCGTCGCCGTTGAGGTCGGCCACGCGCGGGGCCTCGAAGGTGGCCGAGCTGTCGGCGGGCAGGGTGATCGAGGTCCGGAGCCCGTTCACGGTGGCCCAGATGACCTGCTCGTGGTCACCGGTCAACTGCGCGTTGACGGTCTCGATCTCCCCGTCACCGTCGAGGTCGGCGACCGTGGTGACCGGGTCGGCGAGCGGGGCGGCCCCGGCCGGGAGGACAGTGGTGAGCCCCAGTGCGGCGGCGAGCCGGTGATGGTGGCGGTGCGGATGAGTCCGGTGCGGTTCATGAACTCTGCCTTCCTCTCCGTGTGGTTACTTCTTGCCCGGAAATGCCTACATCAAGGAAGACGGTCACGAACTGCAGGGGTGCAGTGCCGGTGTGATGTGTCACACGCGTGCAACCCCGTGGTCCGCGATCGCCGCCGGAGGTTTCGTCCCCGTGTCGTCCGGGTCACCCCACCGTCAGGAACGCGACAAGATGAGCCGCCCCGGCGTCAAGGTCGCATTGCGACAGTCGCCGTGAGCGGGCCCGCGGGCGTGTGCTGTCGGCAGGCACACGAAGGAGGGAACACGGTGACACTGGCGGAGATCTTGCCCAGCCTGGGCGCGCTGGACCCGCTGCCGCGCGGCGGGTTGTGGCCCGAGGGCACCCGGGTCGGCCCCCACGGGGACCTGCTGGTCGGTGGGGTGTCGATGAGCGGGGTGGCGGCCCGGTTCGGCACCCCGTGCCACGTCCTGGACGAGCCGCACGCCCGGGCCCGCGCCCGGGAGTTCCGGGCCGCGCTGCCCGAGGCGGAGGTGCTGTTCGCGGGCAAGTCGTCCCCGGTCCGCGCGGTCTACCGGTGGATGGCGGAGGAAGGGCTGTCGCTGGACGTGTGCTCGGCCGGGGAGGTCGAGGTGGCCAGGGCGGCGGGCGTGCCCGGCGCGCGGGTGCTGCTGCACGGCAACGCCAAGACCGACGACGACCTCAAGGCCGCCCTGGCGCACGGCGTCCGCCGGATCGTGGTGGACTCCCCCACCGAGGTCGACACGCTCGGCGCGCTGTGCCCGGCCGGGCAGGAAGTCCTCATCCGGGTCATCCCGGGCGTGGACGCGCAGACGCACCGCGCCATCACCACGGGGGTGAGCGGCCAGAAGTTCGGCGTGGCCCCGGAAGCACTGCCCGCGGTGGTCGAGCGGATCGCCGCGCACCCGAACCTGCGCCTGGTCGGCCTGCACTGCCACATCGGTTCCCAGGTGAGCAGGGTCGCGGCCTACGAGGAGGCGGTGCGCCGGATGGTGTCGCTGTTCCCCGGCCCGCTCACCGACCTGGACCTGGGCGGTGGCTTCGCGGCACCGTACCGGCCGGGCGAGTCCACCTTCGACATCACCGGCCTGGCCAACCGGGTGCGCATCGCCCTGCGCCAGGCGTGCGCCGCCCGCCGACTGCCGGTGCCGAACCTGCTGATCGAGCCGGGTCGCGCGGTCATCGCCAACGCGGGCATCACCCTGTACCGGGTGGTCGCGGTGAAACCCGGGTTCGTCGCCGTCGACGGGGGCATGAGCGACAACCCGCGGCCCTCCCTGTACGGCGCCCGCTACGCTCCCCGGCTCATCGGGCGCGCCAGCGGCGCTCGCCGGGTGCCGACCACGGTGGTGGGGCGTCACTGCGAGGCTGGGGACATCATCGCCGAGGACGTCGCCCTTCCCCAGGACGTCCACCCCGGTGACGTCCTCGCCGTTCCTGCCACTGGCGCTTATCACTACGCGATGGCGAGCAACTACAACATGACGCCTCGGGCGGCGGTGGTGTCGGTTCGGGACGGGCAGACGGACCTGCGGGTGCGTCGGGAGACGGTGAGCGACCTGCTGCGCCGCGATCTGGGCTGAGCTGGAGCTCGTGCCGCGCCACGGTGATGCCTCGCCGTGGCGCGGCTGTCTTTCGGCCGTGTTCAAAGCTCGGTCGTTTGCTGGTGGGTGGATCCGCTTCGCCGGGACGCTTCGTGTGGCTTCGGCTCAAGAACCGGGATTTTCATGGTGGTGCCCGGGTGGGTGGGTCCGCTTGGGCGGGGCCCCTACGCCGATCATGCGCCCAGTGTGACCGAGTGGGGCGAAAAGATGCCCACAGCCCAAGCAGGCTTGCACATGATCGGCTCCCCCACCCAAGCAAATCCACCCACCCGGGCATCTGCATAGCCGGGCCGGCGGTTGCGGGGGCGGCTGGTTTTCGCTGCGCCCCGTGAGGTTCGGCGTGGCTGGCCGCCCGGCCGGCGGCTGGCGGGGTGGTCGGCGGCTGTGCCCTGTGGGGTTGCGGGTGGCGGGCCGCCTGGCCGGCGGTGGCGCCGGTGGGGTTCGGCGTGGTGGGTGGGTCAAGGTTGGAAGCGGTAGCCCATGCCGGGTTCGGTGATCAGGTGGCGGGGGTGGGCGGGGTCGCGTTCGAGCTTGCGGCGGAGCTGGGCCAGGTACACCCGCAGGTAGTGCGTCTCCGCCGTGTAGGTCGGGCCCCAGACCTCCGTCAGCAGCCTGCGTTGGGCGATGAGGTGGCCCGGGTTGCGGACCAGGATTTCCAGGATGCCCCACTCCGTCGGGGTCAGGTGGACCTCCGTGCCGTCGCGGTGGACTCGTTTGGCGGTCAGGTCCACGGTGAAGGCTTCTGCCTCGACCACTGGTTCGCCGCCGGGGAGGTGGGTGGAGCGGCGGAGGGCGGCGCGGAGGCGGGCGAGGAGTTCGTCCATGCCGAAGGGTTTGGTGATGTAGTCGTCCGCGCCCGCGTCGAGGGCGGCGACCTTGCGGGTGGAGTCGGTGCCCGCGGACAGGACGATGATGGGGACCGGGTTCCAGCCGCGCAGGCCCGTGATGACGTCCACGCCGTCGAGGTCGGGGAGGCCGAGGTCGAGGAGGACCAGGTCGGGGCGGCTTTCGGCGGTGAGGTCGAGGGCGCTGCGGCCGGTGTGGGCCACCAGCACGTCGTAGCCGCGGGCGGCCAGGTTGATCCGGAGGGCGCGGGCGATCTGCGGTTCGTCGTCGACGACGAGGACGCGGGTCACGACGTCACCGCCACCGGCAGGGACACCACGACGGTCAGGCCGCCGCCGGGGGTGTCCTCCAGGGCGATGTCGCCCGCCATGGCCTCGACGAAGCCCTTGGCGACGCTGAGGCCGAGGCCGGTGCCGCTCACCCGGTCACCGAGCCGCTGGAACGGTGCGAACACGACGTCTCCCGTCTTCTTGGGCAGGCCGGGGCCGGAGTCGGTGACCCGCAGCTCGACCCGCGACCCGTGGGCGCTGGCCCGCACCGCGACCCCGGTGCGGCCGTGCCGCAGGGCGTTGTCGACCAGGTTGGCCACCACCCGCTCCAGCAGCCCCAGGTCGGCCAGTACCAGCGGCAGTCCCTCGTCGACGTCGACGGTCACCGCCGCGCGTTCGTCGATGCCCGCCAGTGCCCTGGCGACGACCTCGTAGTACCCGACCGGGCGCAGGGTCGGCCGGACCGTGCCGGTGGCGAGCCGGGTGGAGTCGAGCAGGTTGTCGACCAAGCCGGTCAGCCGGTCGGCCGATTCCTCCACCGTGGCCATCAGTTCGCCCGTGTCCTCTTCCGACAGGGTCAGCGACCGGTCCCGCAGGCTGCCGATGGCCGCCTTGATGGAGGTGAGCGGGGTGCGCAGGTCGTGGCCGACCGCCGACAGCAGGGCCGTCCGCAGTTCGGTGTCCGCGGCCTTGCGCTGGGCCTGCGACTTCTCCTCGGTGAGCTGCTGCTGCCGCAGCGCCAGGAACGCCTGGCCCGCCGCCGCCGCGAGCACCCGCTGGTCGCCCGCGGGCAGGGCGCGCCCGCGCAGCACCAGCCGCACGTCCTCGCGCACCGGCACGTCCGCGTCCGGGTCGCCCTCGCACGCGTCGCCCGCGATCCGCACCCACCCGGTTTCGCGCCACTCCTGCAACGCGACCGCCTCCAGGGCGAAGTTCTCCCGCACCTTCTCCAGCAGCCGGTTCACCGGGTCGGGGCTGGCCAACACGGTTCGCGCATAGGAGGCCAGCAGCTCCGCCTCGGTGCGCGCCCTGGCCGCCTGCACGGCCAGCCTGCTCGCCCGGTCCACCACGACGGCCACCAACCCGGCCACGACCACCAGGGCCACCAGCGCGACCACGTTCTCCGGGCTCGCCACCACCAGGCTGCGGTACGGCGGGGTGAAGAAGTAGTTGAGCAGCCCCGCGGCCAGGAACGCCGAGAACAGCGCGGGCCACACGCCGCCGAGCACCGCCACCGCGCAGGTCGCCAGGATGAACGCCGCCAGGTCCGTCGAGTACCCCACCGACGCCTGCCACAGCAGCCCCAGCAGGGTCACCAGCCCCGGCAGCGCGACCGCGGCGACCCACCCCAGCGGCCTGCCCCGGCGCGCGGGCCGCAGGCGGGTTCGCCGGGCCTGCGGGTGGGTGACCATGTGCACGTCGATCGAGCCGGAGGCGGCGATGACGGCCGCGCCGATGCCCTCGTCGAACACCCTGGCCAGCCGCGGGCGGCGGGAGGTGCCCAGGACGAGCTGGGTGGCGTTGACGCCGCGGGCGAAGTCCAGCAGCGCCGTCGGCACGTCGTCGCCGACCACCGAGTGGAACGTGGCCGACAGGTCCAGGGCGGTGCGGCGGCACCCGGCGAGCGCGTCCGGTGCCGCCCCGGCCAGGCCGTCGCCGCGCAGCACGTGCACCACCAGCAGGTCCGCGCCCGCGCGCAGCGCGATCCGGCGGGCGCGGCGGATCAGCGTCTCGCTCTCCGGGCCGCCGGTGACCGCGGCCACGACCCGCTCGCGGGCCTCCCAGGTGTCGGTGATGTCCTGCTCGGCCCGGTAGCGCTGCAACGCCACGTCGACCTGGTCGGCGACCCACAGCAGCGCCAGCTCGCGCAGCGCGGTGAGGTTGCCGACCCGGAAGTAGTTGCCCAGCGCGGCGTCGACCTTGTCCGCGGCGTAGACGTTGCCGTGGGCGAGCCTGCGCCGCAGCGCCTGCGGGGTGAGGTCCACCAGCTCGATCTGCTCGGCCCGGCGCACCACCTCGTCGGGCACCGTCTCGCGCTGCGGCACCCCGGTGATCCGGGTGACCACGTCGTTGAGGGATTCCAGGTGCTGCACGTTGACCGCGGACAGGACGTCGATGCCCGCGTCGAGCAGTTCCTCGACGTCCTGCCAGCGCTTGGCGTTGCGCGAACCGGGGGCGTTGGTGTGCGCCAGCTCGTCGACCACGGCCACCTCCGGCGCCCTGGCCAGCAGGGCGTCGAGGTCCAGTTCCCCGGCGCCGGGGCCGCCCGCGCGCCGGGGCAGCACCTCCAGGCCCGCCACCAGTTCGGCGGTCTTCTCCCGGCCGTGCGCCTCGACCAGGCCGACGACGACATCGGTGCCGCGCTCGCGGCGGCGGTGCGCCTCGCCCAGCATGGCGAAGGTCTTGCCCACACCGGGCGCGGCCCCGAGGTAGATGCGCAGCTCACCGCGCTTGACTCGCTCCACGCCCCGAGTCTGCGCGCCCCGCTCAGCCACCGGCGGTCAGGGCCCGGTTCAGGGCGGTGACGTTCACCGTGACCTCGCCGACGAATCCGAGACCGCGCCGGGAGGTGTGGTCGGCGACCAGCTTGCGCACCCACCGCTCGGACAGGCCGCGTTCCCGCGCCACCCGGGGAACCTGCAGGTCGGCGTAGGCGGGGCTGATGTGCGGGTCGAGCCCGGAGGCCGACGCGGTGACCGCGTCCTGCGGCACCCGGTCTTCGGCCACGCCCTCGCGGCGGGCGACCTCGACGCGGCGGTCGGCCACCACCCGGTCGTAGTCGGAATTCACCTGGGACTTGTTGGAACCACCCGATGCGGGCAATGTCGCGGCGGACGGTCGCAAGTGGAACCAACCGTCACCTTCCCGGGGGACACCCACCAGCGTGGTGTCGACGGCCTCGGCGTGGTCGTGCAGGCCGGGGAGCCTGCTGAGCGCCCACACACCCGCCGGGTAGAGGACGCCGGTGATGACGGTCAGCACCAGCAGGAGGCGCAGCCCGGCCAGGGTCTGCTTGACGAGAGTGGACACGCGGGTCACCCGATTCCGGGGATGAGTCGGACGAGGAGGTCGATCAGCCAGATCCCGAGGAACGGCGTGGCAATCCCGCCGACCCCGTAGACCAGCAGGTTGCGCCGCAGCAGCGCGCTCGCCCCGGAGGGCCGGTAGCGGACACCGCGCAGCGCCAGCGGGATGAGCACCACGATGATCAGCGCGTTGAACACCACCGCCGACAGGATCGCCGACTCCGGGGTGGCCAGCCGCATCACGTTCAGGCCGCCGAGCTGCGGATAGATGGCGGCGAACATGGCGGGCAGGATCGCGAAGTACTTCGCCAGGTCGTTGGCCACGCTGAACGTGGTCAGCGCGCCCCGGGTGATCAGCAACTGCTTGCCGATCTCCACGACCTCGATCAGCTTGGTGGGGTCGGAGTCCAGGTCCACCATGTTCCCGGCCTCCTTGGCGGCGGAGGTGCCGGTGTTCATCGCCACGCCGACGTCCGCCCTGGCCAGCGCCGGCGCGTCGTTGGTGCCGTCGCCGGTCATGGCGACCAGCCGCCCGCCCTCCTGCTCGGCGCGGATGAGCGCCAGCTTGTCCTCGGGCTTGGCTTCGGCGAGGAAGTCGTCCACCCCGGCCTCGGCGGCGATGGCGCGGGCGGTCAGCGGGTTGTCGCCGGTGACCATGACCGTGCGGATGCCCATGGCGCGCAGCTCGGCGAACCGGGCGGCCATGCCGGGTTTGACCACGTCGGACATCCGGATCACACCCAGCACCCGGTCGCCGTCGGCCACCACCAGCGGGGTGCCGCCCTCGTTGCCGATGTCGTCGACGACGGCGGACGCCTCGGCGCTGAGCGCGAACCCGCTCGCGGCGCCCTTGCGCACCGCGCGGCCGTCGAGGTCGATGACGCTCATCCGGGTCTGGGCGGTGAACGGGACGAACTCGCCGGTCTTCTCGTGCTCGGACGCCTCGGCGGGCAACCCGTGGCGCTCGACGCAGAGGTCGATGACGCTGCGGCCCTCCGGGGTGCCGTCGGCCAGGCTGGACAGCCGGGCGGCGGCGGCCAGCTCGGCCAGGTCCGCGCCGTCCACCGGGTGGAAGTCGGTGGCGCGGCGGTTGCCGAAGGTGATGGTGCCGGTCTTGTCCAGCAGCAGGGTGTCGATGTCCCCGGCGGCCTCGACGGCCTTGCCGGAGGTGGCCAGCACGTTGCGCTGCACCAGCCGGTCCATGCCTGCGATGCCGATGGCCGAGAGCAGCGCCCCGATCGTGGTCGGGATCAGGCAGACCAGCAGCGCGGTCAGCACGAGCACCGACTGCTCACCGCCGGAGAGGATCGCGAACGGCTGGAGGGCGACCACGGCCAGCAGGAAAATGATCGTCAGGGTGGAGAGCAGGATCGTCAGCGCGATCTCGTTCGGCGTCTTCTGCCGCTGGGCGCCCTCCACCAGCGCGATCATCCGGTCCACGAAGGACTCCCCCGGTTTGGTGGAGATCCGCACGACGACCCGGTCCGAGAGCACGGTGGTGCCGCCGGTGACCGCGCACCGGTCCCCACCGGCCTCGCGCACGACCGGCGCGGACTCCCCGGTGATGGCGGACTCGTCGACCGAGGCGATGCCCTCGACCACGTCACCGTCGCCGGGGACCACCTCCCCGGCCTCGACGACCACCCGGTCACCGACCCGCAGGTCGGTGCCGGGCACCCGCTCCTCGGTGCCGTCCGCGCGCAGCCGCCGCGCGACGGCGTCCTGCTTGGTGCGCCGCAGCGAGTCGGCCTGCGCCTTGCCGCGCCCCTCGGCGACGGCCTCGGCGAGGTTGGCGAAGAGCACGGTGAACCACAGCCACACCGCGACGGTGACGGTGAACGTGTTCGGGTCGCCGACCGCGAAGGCGGTGACCAGCAGCGACCCGACCCAGACCACGAACATGACCGGGTTGCGCACCTGGTGGCGCGGGTGGAACTTGTGCAGGGCGTCCGGGAGGGACGCCAGCAGTTGACCGGGGCTGAACACCCCGGCCGACACCTGCCGCGCCGGGGCATCGGCGGCGGCAGGCGGGCGCTCGACGGTGGTACTCACAGCATGGCCTCCGCGATGGGTCCGAGGGCGAGGGCGGGGACGAAGGTCAGCGCGGCGACGAGCACGACGGCCCCGCCGAGCAGCCCGGCGAACAGCGGCCCGGTGGTGGGCAGCGTCCCGGCGGTGACCGGGGCCCGGCGCTGCGCGGCCAGCGAACCCGCCAGCGCCAGCACGGCGATGATCGGCACGAACCGCCCGACGGCCATGCACACCCCGAGCGAGGCCTGGAACCAGTCGCCGGTGGCGGTCAGGCCCGCGAAGGCGCTGCCGTTGTTGTTCGAGGCGGACGCGTAGGCGTAGAGGACCTCCGAGAGCCCGTGCGCCCCGTCGTTGTTGAGCGCCCCGGGCGTCGACGGCAGCACGGCGGCGATCCCGGCGCCGAGCAGCAGCACGGTCGGCATGGCCAGGATGGACACGGCGGCGGCGGTCACCTCGCGGCGGCCCAGCTTCTTGCCGAGGTACTCCGGCGTGCGGCCGACCATCAGCCCGGCCAGGAACATGGCGATGACCGCCATGACCAGGATGCTGTAGAGGCCGGTCCCGACCCCGCCCGGCGTCATCTCCCCGAAGAGCATGTTGAGCAGCGCCCCACCGCCGCCGAGGCCGGAGAAGCTGTCGTGCGCGGAGTTCACCGCACCGGTGGAGGTGGCCGTGGTCGTGTTGGCGAACAGCGCGGACCCGGCCACGCCGAACCGCAGTTCCTTGCCCTCCAGCGGACGCGCCCCGCTCGCCTCCGCCGCCCAGATCAGGGCCAGCATGGCGGTCCAGAGGGTGCCCATGACGCCGAGCAGCACGTACCCCTGCCTGCGCTCGCCCACCATCGTGCCGAAGGTCCGGGTGAGGGAGACGGGGATGACGAGGATGAGGAACAGCTCGATGAGGTTCGACCAGGCGCCGGGGTTCTCGAAGGGGTGCGCGGAGTTGGCGTTGAAGATCCCGCCGCCGTTGGTCCCGAGTTCCTTGATCGCCTCCTGGCTGGCGGTCGGGGCCTGGGCGACGGTCTGCCCGTCGACGACGACCCCGGACTTGAAGCTCATGGTCACCCCGGTCACGATCAGCACGAGCGCGAACGCGAACGCCACCGGCAGCAGGATGCGCAGTGTCCCCCGGGTGAGGTCGACCCAGAAGTTGCCCAACCGGTCGGTCTTGACCCGCACGAACCCGCGCACCAGGGCCATCGCCACGGCCAGGCCCACGGCGGCGGAGACGAAGTTCTGCACGGTGAACCCGATGAGCTGCACGCTGTGCCCCATCGCGTTCTCCGGCACGTAGGACTGCCAGTTCGTGTTCGTCACGAAGCTGATCGCGTTGTTGAACGCCATCCCGGGCGGGACGTTCCCGCGCCCGAAGTCGAACGGCAGCCACGACTGCACCCGCTGGAGCAGGTAGAGGAACCCGACCCCCACCGCCGAGAACCCGACGACCCCGAGCGCGTAGGTGGACCACTTCTGCTCGGTGCCCGGGTCCACCCGCACCACCCGGTAGATCGCCCGCTCCACAGTGGAGTGCTCGGTGCGCTGGTAGACCCGGGCCATGTGATCACCGAACGGCCGGTGCACGACCGCCAGCGCCACCACCAGCAAGGCGGCCTGCGCCACCCCGGCCCACATCAGAACTTCTCCGGCCGGATGAGCGCGGCGAAGAGGTACCCGAGCAACCCCGCCGCGACGATCCCCCCGACCACGTTGCCGACTAAGCCGCTCACAACCGCTCCAGCCCGCGAACGGCCAGAGCCAGCCCGGCGAAGACAACGACGATGAGCACCGCGTAGGCCACGTCAGCCACGCCGCACCCCTCTCCGACCCGGTGCCCACCCCGCTGGTGGGCACGCCGGGAGGAGCGTGCAGCAGATCCGCGCCGCCGCCGCCGGGCCTGACGCCGTCTTGACGGGCCCACCGGCGATCTTTACGCGATCCTGACCCCCGGCGCGGGGTCGTCCCGGATCACCTCATCGGGGGACTTTCCCGCCGCGCCGGGGTGCGGCGACCGACGGGGGCGGGACCATCGGGCCGATGTCGCCGTCCGGGGCCTCGTCGAGGTCCAGGACGACCGGGGCGTGGTCGCTGGGCTTGGTGCCCTTGCGGGCGGCCCGGTCGACCCAGGCGGCGCGGCGGCGGGCGGCCACGGGGGTGCCCGCCAGGATCAGGTCGATGCGCATCCCCCGGTTCTGGTGGAACATGCCCGCCCGGTAGTCCCAGTAGCTGAACACCGTCTCGGTGGGCCAGCGGTCGCGGACCACGTCGTGCAGGCCCAGGTCCAGCAGCTCCCGCAGGGCGGCCCGCTCGGCGTCGGTGACGTGGGTGTGGCCCTCGAACGCCGCCGGGTCGAACACGTCGGCGTCGGCGGGGGCGATGTTGAGGTCGCCGCAGACCACGGCGGTGTCGACGTCGGCGGCGACGGTGTCGCGCAGGGCGCGCAGCCAGTCGAGCTTGTAGCGGTAGTGGTCGGAGTCGGGGCTGCCGCCGTTGGGGACGTACAGGGAATGCACCCGCAGGCCGCCGCAGACGGCGGAGACCGCCCGGGCCTCCTGGTGCGGGAAGCCGGGGCCACCGGGCAGGCCGCGCACCACGTCGTCGAGGCCGACCCGCGACAGCAGGGCCACCCCGTTCCACTGGCCCTCGCCGTGGCTGGCGACCTCGTAGCCGCGCGCCGACAGGTCGTCGGTCAGCAGTTCCAGGAAGGCGTCGTCGGCGAGCTTGGTCTCCTGGAGGCAGACGACGTCGGGGGCGCGCTCGTCAAGCCAGGGGAGCAGGCGGGGGACGCGCTGCTTGACGGAGTTGACGTTCCAGGTGGCGATCCGCACCCGCCCGACCCTAGTGCGACCCGCCGGGACCGGCTCGGCGGCTAGGCCGTGTCCTGCAAGTCCGTGTTCGCGATAGCCGCGCCGAGGCGGCCCCGTTCACCCGATGGTCGAGCGCCACCGACAATCATGTGCGAAGCGTGACGAGGAAGTGGAGGGACCTGCGGTGGCCAAGCGCGGGAAGACGACCTGGGTGTCGCTGGTGGTGGCGCTGGTCGTGCTGGTGGTCGGCATCTGGTGGTCGCAGTTGGACGAGGGCACCCCGACCGGGGCGGACGCGCAGCGGGCGATCGACCAGCTTGCGAAGCTGACCGTGGCCGTGGAGGACACCGGCCTGCCCTACAACCGCGAGGACTGGCCGCACTGGTCGGCCCGGGGCGACGGGTGCGACACCCGCGAGGAGGCGCTGAAGGCCCAGGGCAGGAGCGTGCGGACCGACGTCGAGTGCAAGGCGATGGAGGGCACCTGGACCAGCCCGTACGACGGCACCACCATCACCGACGCGCGCCAGACCGACCTCGACCACCTCGTGCCGCTGGCCGAGGCCAACCGCTCCGGCACCCGGGGCTGGACCCGCGAGCAGCGCCGGGCCTTCGCCAACGACCTCGACCAGCTCATCGTGGTCTCCGCCCGCAGCAACCGGCAGAAGGGCGACCAGGACCCCGCCCACTGGCTGCCCGACGCGGCCTACAGCTGCGACTACGCGGTCCGCTGGGTCCTGGTGAAGGCGAAGTACAACCTGACCGTGGATCAGGCCGAACACGACACCCTGGCGTCGCTGCTCTCCCGCTGCCCGCGCTGACCCCCGCTTGATGAACGGTGCCGTACACCAATGGCGCGTTATCCGGCAAACGCATTCCCAGCAGCGGAAATACCCGCCCGAAAATTGCGGGACGCCGGGGTCGGGCACATCACCGGCAGGTAACTCGAATATCTTTCATCTTCAACCATCTGAGATCGAACCGCAGGTCCGAGCGGGTACGCAGAGTTATCCGAACCACGAGCAGTGAGACCGGCCATCGCCCTGCGTAGTGGACGCACATCTTTGTCAAACGCACGACACATTCACATCCGCACTTTGGCGCACCGGTACAGTTGTCGCGGATTCGCCATGAGCGGCGCACGACACCGATTGTGAACAAAACCCGCAAATTGTGTCCCCGCTATTTCCGATCACGGCGCCGGTCTTCTAGATTGACCGCACCGGTGAATGGTCCGATCCGGGGTGGACAGTCGAGGAGGAGTGGATGAGCGCGACCGAGGAGCGGGCGCAGGCGCGACCGCTGGCCGTGCCGTCCGAGCCCGCGGTCCCACCGGTGCGGTGGGGCCCGCTGCTGGCGCTGGCGGCGGGCGTCGGGGTGCTCCTGCTGCTGCTCAGCGGGCGCTACGGCCACGACGGCGACGAGATGTACTTCGTCATCGCCGGCGGGCACCCGTCCTGGGGCTACGTCGACCAGTCGGCGCTCGTGCCGCTGCTGGCCAAGGGCATCGACCTGCTGTTCCCCGGCAACCTGCTCGCCCTGCGCACCCCGTCCGCCCTGGTCACCGCCGTCGGCGTGGTCCTGGCCGCGCTGATCGCCCGCGAACTCGGCGGCAGGCCGCGCGCCCAACTGCTCGCCGCCGCCGCGTTCGGCACGGCCCCGTTCGTGCTCTGGACCGGGCACCTGCTGGCCACCACCACCTTCGACACCACCCTCTGGGCGGCCATCACCTACCTGGTCACCAAGTGGGTGCGCACCCGCCAGGACCGGCTGCTGCTGGCCGCCGGGCTGTGCACGGCGGTCGCGTTGCAGATCAAGTACCTGGTGCCGATCCTGTGGGTGGCCATCGGCGTGGCGGCGCTGTGCACCGGCCGCGGCGACCTGCTGCGCCGCCCGCTGCTGTGGGTGGGCGCGGCGATCACCGTGGTCACCGCGCTGCCGGGGCTGCTGTGGCAGAACGCCAACGGGTGGCCGTACGTGGCGATGCTGGACGCGGTCAGCGCCGAGCAGGACTCGTTCCAGGGCGGCCGGGTCGGGTTCTCCGCCTGGCTCGCCCTCTACATCGGCCCCCTCGGGTTGGTGCTGATGGTGCTCGGCATCCGCAAGCTGCTGCGCACGCCACCGTACCGGTTCCTCGGCATCGCCCTGCCGATGCTGTTCGTGCTGATGCTGGTGTTCAACGGGCGCCCCTACTACCTGGTCGGGCTGTTCCCGCTGGGGTTCGCCGCGGGTGTGGTGGCGTTGCAGGACCGCGGGCCCGCCTGGTGGCGGCGGCCGTGGGCGTTCGGGCTGACCGGGGCGCTGGGCGTGATCGCACTGGTGTGCCTGCTGCCGGTCGTGCCGCAGGGCATCGCCGAGCGCCACCCGGCGCTGGTGCCCAACCCGCTGCTGCGCGGCCAGGTCGGCTGGCCCGCGTTCACCGAGGACATCGGCGACGTCTACCGGTCGCTGCCCCCCGCGCAGCGCGCCCACACGGTGGTGATGGCCGACGTCTACCCGCACGCCGCCGCCCTGGCCTACGAGGGACCCGCCCACGGCCTGCCGCCGGTCTACAGCGGGCACCGCGGCTTCTGGTTCTTCGGAGCCCCACCGGACGACGCCACCACCGCCATCATCGTCGGCGGCGACCCGGACTTCCTCCGCGCCCACTTCCGCTCGGTCCGGGCGGTCGGCCGCGCCGACGACCACTCGACCCTGGAGAACGTCGTCCTGCGCTCCCCCACCGTCTGGCTGGTGTCGGACCCGGTCCGACCGTGGTCGAAGACCTGGCCGGAGTGGCTGCACATGAACATCGACGACGACCAGTGACCCCCGACCACCACCCGCGACGTCACACGGGCACAACGTGGCGGGGCTAGCCTGCCCGCCATGCCAGGACCACGGCGGCGCTCGGCGCTGATCGCGCTGCTGACCCGCGAGCACGAGGACACCTCCCAGGCGACCATCCTCGGCGAGCTGCGGCGGGCGCTGCTGGAGGGGGAGGTCCCCCCGGGGACCGCCGTCCCGCTCGACGAGGTGGCCGCGGTGTTCGGGGTCAGCCGCATCCCGGTGCGCGAGGCGTTGAAGACGCTGATCGGGGAGGGCCTCGTCGAGCACCGGGTCAACGCCGGGTACACCGTGGCGAAGCTGACCTCGGCGGAGCTGCGGGAGATGTACGTGGTCCGGGAAGCGCTGGAGACCGCCGCGCTCGCCGCCGCGCTGGGCGCCGCCGGGGCGGCCGACGACCGCGCCGCCCTGCGGGCGCACGAGGCGCTGGAGGCGGCCATCGCCGCCGGGGACGTGCGGGCCTACCACCGGGAGAGCAGGCGGTTCCACTTCGCGCTGGTGACCCCGTGCGGGATGCACAGGCTGGTCAAGATGTTCGAGTCGGCGTGGAACGTCACCGAGCCCGCGCGGCCGATGGCGCACGTGGCGGTGGACGACCGCGCGGTGCTGCACCGCGACCACGCCGACATGCTGGCCGCGTTCGTCGCCCGCGACACCGCCGCCCTGCTCGACGCCGCCCGGGCGCACCACCGGCGGCTGGCCGAGCTGCTCGGCGCGGTGCCCCGGCACACCGGGCTGCTCGCCGACCCGGAACCCCCGGGGAATATACGATCGACGTGATCGGCGGGTAACACCCCGCTCCTAGCCTGGTCGCGCAGCGGCGCACCCCACGCAGCGCACCCGGCATCGAGGAGCGGTGATGTCCGAAACCACGGTCCCCCGACACGAACGCCCGTTACCCCCCGGCTCGGTCGCCGGGCACGACGACCTGCTCGAAGCGGCGGGCACGCCGATCGGCGGCGGGCTGATCAAGGCCGACTACGACCCCCGGCTCACCAACGAAGACCTGGCCCCGCTGCGGAAGCAGAGTTGGGGCTCCTACAACATCTTCGCGTTCTGGATGTCCGATGTGCACAGTGTCGGCGGGTACGTCACCGCGGGCAGCCTGTTCGCCCTGGGCCTGAGCAGTTGGCAGGTGCTCGTCGCGCTGGTGGTCGGGATCGGGATCGTCTACGGGTTCTGCAACCTGGTGGCCAAGCCCAGCCAGGCGACCGGGGTGCCGTACCCGGTGATCTGCCGGGCGTCGTTCGGGGTGCTGGGGGCGAACATCCCGGCGATCATCCGCGGGCTGATCGCGGTCGCCTGGTACGGCATCCAGACCTACCTGGCGTCGGCGGCACTGGACATCGTGGTGCTCAAGCTGTTCCCGGCGCTGCTGCCCTACGCCGACGTCGACCTGTACGGGTTCGCCGGGTTGTCGCTGCTGGGGTGGTGTTCGTTCGCGCTGCTGTGGGTGTTGCAGGCGGCGGTGTTCTGGACCGGGATGGAGACGATCCGCCGGTTCATCGACTTCTGCGGTCCGGCGGTGTACGTCGTCATGTTCGTCCTGGCCGGGTACCTGCTGGTCAAGGCGGGCTGGGGCGCGGTCGACCTGAACCTGGGCGAGGTCACGCACACCGGGTTCGACGCGGTGCCGGTGATGCTGGGCGCGATCGCGCTGGTGGTGTCGTACTTCTCCGGGCCGATGCTCAACTTCGGCGACTTCTCCCGCTACGGCAGGAGCTTCGCCGCGGTCAAGCGGGGCAACCTGCTGGGGCTGCCGCTGAACTTCCTGGTGTTCTCGATCCTGGTGGTGGTCACCGCGTCGCTGACGGTTCCGGTGTTCGGTGAGCTGATCACCGACCCGGTGGCCACGGTGGCGCGCATCGACTCCACGTTCGCCATCGTGCTGGGGGCGCTGACGTTCACCATCGCCACCATCGGGATCAACATCGTCGCGAACTTCATCTCGCCCGCCTTCGACTTCTCCAACGTGAGCCCGCAGCGGATCAGCTGGCGGGCGGGCGGCATGATCGCCGCCGTCGGGTCGGTGCTGATCACCCCGTGGAACCTCTACAACAACCCCGAGGTCATCCACTACACGCTGGAGACCCTGGGCGCGTTCATCGGTCCGCTGTTCGGGGTGCTGATCGCCGACCACTACCTGGTCCGCAAGCAGCGCGTGGTGGTCGACGACCTGTTCACCCTGCGCCCGGACGGCCGCTACTTCTACCGGCGCGGCTACAACCCGGCCGCGGTGATCGCCACCGCCGTCGGCGCCGCCGTGGCGATGGTGCCGGTGCTGTGGCGCGGCGGGCCGGGCATGGCGACCGCCTCGCAGTACAGCTGGTTCATCGGCATGGGCCTCGGCCTGCTCGGCTACCTGGCGCTGGCACCGCGGTTCCGCGTCGCCGCGTCGAGCCGGGTGGACGAGCCGGTCGAGCCTGCGGCGGAGGTCTAGGTGGAACTGCTCGTCGTCAACCCGAACACCTCGGGGGCGATGACCGCGCTGGTCGAGCGGGCCGCCCGGGCCGTGGCGGGCCCGGGCACCCGCGTGCGCGCGGTCCACCCGGCGATGGGCCCGGCGTCGATCGAGAGCCACTACGACGAGGCGCTGAGCGTGCCCGGGGTGCTGGCCGAGGTCGCCGCCGGGGAGCGCGCCGGGGTCGACGGGTACGTGCTGGCCTGCTTCGGCGACCCCGGTCTGGACGCGGCGCGGGAGGTCGCGGCGGGCCCGGTGGTGGGGATCGCCGAGGCGGCCATGCGCTCGGCGATGTACCTGGGGCGGGGGTTCAGCGTGGTGACGACCCTGGCGCGGACGGTCGGGCGGGCGCGGGACCTGGCCGCGCACTACGGCGCCGGGCGGGCGTGCCTGGGGGTGCACGCGTGCGGCATCCCCGTGCTGGAGCTGGAGAGCGACCCGGACGCGGTCAAGAAGGTCGTCGCCGCATGTGCGGCGGCGCTGGAGGCCGACGGGTCGGACGCGGTCGTGCTGGGGTGCGCGGGCATGGCCGAGCTGTGCCCAGCGGTGTCGGCCGAGCTGGGTGTGCCGGTGGTGGACGGGGTGCAGGCGGCGGTGCTGGCGGTGCAGTCGCTGGTGACCATGGGGTTGCGCGGGGCGGCGCGGGGCGAGTTCGCCGCCCCGCCGCCGAAGCCGTACGCGGGGCTGTTGGCGGAATTCTCCCGTGAGTGATCGACCAGGGTGGTGTACCAGAAGTTCGGAGTCGTCCCGATCCACACGGCCATCCAGTACGGGCACAGGGCACCGATGCGGTACAGGCTTCAAAAGATGAGCCCGGCATCCGCCCTCCGGAGGGAACGTTGCGGGCGCGTGGGGCGTTGCACGGGGTGACGCGCTGCCTTGTCGGGCACGGGAGGGGTCCCGGCAAGTCGGTGGAACGCTCACGCCGTGACCACGAGGACTCCCCGTATCCGGAGGCCGTTGATTCGCGGGTTCGCTCGACCCGCCGGTTTCCTCGTCGCACTTGCCGTGTTCCTGCTGCTTCCGAACACAGCGGTGTCATGCTCCCTCCCCGACGGGCGGGGAACGATCGAAAGCTCGCTGACCGGCACCGAGATGATCACGGGGAGCAGGCCGTCGTTGGCTGCCGACGGCGAGCTGACCGGCTTCCTCGAGTTCACGAAGAACTCGGCGATGGCGACCAGCCTCGACCAGGCCCGCGCTGACAGGCCGATCCGGCTCGTCACCGCAGCGGTTGTGGTGCTCCTCCTGCTCGGGATCGCGGTTCAGTTGATCAGGCCGCGCCTGCTGCGGGCGGCAGCCTCCGTGGACGTCGCGGCGGGTGCCGGTGTCCTGGTTGTGGTCGTCGAGCGGCTCGCCAGCGCGCGGTGGGAACCGATCCTCCGCGAGGCCGGTCTGACCGCGCGGTTCCTCCCCGAGAACGAGGGGCGGGACGCCGTGGCCGCCGCCCTGGACACGCGGCATCCCGGCCTCGGCTTCTGGTTGGTGCTGACCACACTGGCAGTCATCGTGATAGCAAACGCCGCGCTGCTGGTCTCCGGCTTCCGAAGATCGCGCCCCACTGGTGCACGACAACTCGGTCCCCATTGAGGGCTGTTGGCGTAATTCTCCCGTGAATGATTGACCGAACGCATCTGGATCTCGTTAACTGGAGGACCGGGTGCGAGGAGGTCGGCCATGCGGACACCGATGCGACGACGGTGGGGAGCGGGTTCCGCGGTGGGCCTGGTCCTGGCCGCAGCACTGACCGCCCTCCCCACCGCCTCGGCGGCACCGACGCTGACCACCCGGCAACTGGCGGGCCAGCGGGTGGTCTACTCCTACCCCGGCCTGACGCCACCGCAGTCCCTGCTCGACCGCATCCGCGCGGGCGAGACCGCGGGCGTGATCTTCTTCGGCGAGAACATCTCCGGCACCGCCCAGATCGCGGGCGTCGTCGCCCAGCTCCGGGCCGCGGCGGCGCAGAGCCCGGTCCCCGCGCCGCTGCTGCTGATGACCGACCAGGAGGGCGGGCAGGTCCGCCGCCTGCCCGGTGCGCCGCTGCTGTCGCAGGAGCAGGTGGGCGCCCAGGGCACCACCGCCGCCCGCGACGCGGGAACCTCGGCGGGGCAGAACCTGCGCGGTGTGGGGATGAACGTGAACCTGGCCCCGGTGGCGGACGTGTACCGCGTCCCCGGCGACCTCATGGACCAGTACGGCCGCTCCTACAGCACCGACTCGGGCACCGTCGGCGTGCTCAGCCGCGCCTTCATCCAGGCCCAGCAGGCCACCGGCGTCGCCGCCACCGCCAAGCACTTCCCCGGGCTCGGGCCCGCCGGGGCGGCGGAGAACACCGACACCCGCCCGGTCACCCTGACCACGTCCCTGTCGGACCTGCGCACCAGGGACGAGCCGCCCTACGACCTCGCCGTGGCCGCCGGGGTCAAGCTGGTCATGCTCTCCTGGGCGGTCTACCCCGCCCTCGACGCCTCCCGCCCCGCGGGCCTGTCCCCCACCGTGGTCCGCGACGAACTCCGCCGCGACCGCGGTTTCCAGGGCGTCACCATCACCGACGCCCTGGAGGCGGGCGCCCTCCAGCCCTACGGGACCACGGGCGACCGCGCCCTCCTCGCCGCGGCGGCGGGCATGGACCTCATCCTCGCCTCGGCCCGCGACACCACCCAGGGCGACCAGGTCCTCGACGCCCTCGCCACCGCCTACACCGCGGGAACCCTCGACCGGCAGGCGTTCACCGCGGCCACCGACCGCGTGCTGACCCTGCGCGGCTCCCTGCCCTGACCCGCGGCCAACCGGCCCCGCGACCAGCTCGGCCCTGTGGACAACTCAGCCCCACCACAGCGAAACCGTCGCCCCCGCGTGCTTGGATCGATTCGGGGGCTGCTCCGAACGCCCGGCAGGGAACTCCTCCGCCCGCATCCCTTACGAAACGCCGGATTCACCCAGTTTGTTCAGCAGTTCGGTCAGCCGCACCACGTCCTCGCGGTCCCACTCCGCCAGCGAGGCCCGCCAGCGGTCGCGCTGCTCGGTCAGCAGCGCCGTCAGTCCCGTGTGGCCGGACGGGGTCAGCCGCAGCAGCCGGGCCCTGGCGTCGGTGCTGTCGACCACGCGCTCCAACAGGCCCAGGCGGACCGCGGCGTCGACCTGCCTGCTCAGCGTCGACTTGTCCAGCGAGAGGCGGTTCGCCGCCTCGGACATGCGCAGCGAACCGGCGTGCAGCACCAGGACCAGCAGCGGGTAGACGGTCGGGTCCAGGCGGGGGTGCAGGGTCCTGGCCGAATCCCGAACCGATGCCCGCGCTCGACGCCACAGGGCGGTGAGCTCGGTTTCGAGGCCGGGGAGGACGTCTTCGGTGGGCAAAGCTGGGAGCCTCATTCCACGGTGTAGTGGCACTGGCCCCCGATCCTAGTCCGATCGGCCTAGTACCACCGGGTGCTGGTGCGCCGCGGACGCACAGGCGAGCGACGCGGTTTTCCGGAGACCGGCTACGCCGCCGCGATCACCGCAGGCTCCACGCGCCCCTGATCGTCGTGTCGACGGTTTTCCCGGACCGGACTCGTTGGAGCCTGGCCCTTTCAGCCTCCGCAACTGCTCGGAGCGAGGTGGATGCCGAGATCGGTGCGGCCGGGCAGCAGGTCTTCGTGCAGTGCCCGCGTGCCGTGGTAGTCGCCGTCACGGAGGCGCCGGTAGCGCCGGGCCGGTTCCGAGCCTGCCGTGCGCAACCGCCGGCGCAACCGTTCGACCTCGTGATCGACCTCGGCGCCGCCCAGACCGTCGGCGTCGTGGATCACGTGCAGTCCCAGGGTTTCGATACCCACGTACCAGAGGACGCCATGGGTCAGCGGGAACAGCAGCGAGTCGAGGTCACCGCTGATGCCGCGCGGGCCTATCGACTTCGCGTCCTCCCCGGCGGTCACCACGAGCAACGCCTTGCGCCCGACGAGCCCACCGTCGCCGTACCGCCGCGGCACCCCCAGTTCCGGGTCGGTGTCCCCGTAGGCGAACCCACTGGTGAGCACTCGGTCGAACCAGCCCTTCAGGATCGCGGGCGGCCCGTACCACCACAGGGGGAACTGCACGACCAGCAACTCGGCGGCGGCGAGCTTGGCCTGCTCCGCGCGCACATCCTCGGGTGCCTGGCCTCGGGCGTGCGCCTCACCCACCAGTTCGGCGATGTTGCCGGGCTTGCCCGCGAGGTCGCCGAGGTCACGGTCCGCGAGGACGGGGTCGAAGCCTTGTGCGTGCAGGTCGGAGGTCAGGACCTCGTGGTGTTCCGACAGCGCCTCGACCCCGGCGGTGAAGAGGCGTTCGTTGAAGGACCCGCGGCGCGGATGCGCGTACACCCAGAGGACGGTGCCGGGCTGCGGGGGATGGCTGATGGTCATGGTTTCGTCTCCTTCGTGTCGGGCCCGCCGTCAACGGCGAGGGCGGTGATGACGCGGGTGAGCACATCGCGCGCGCGGGCGGGGCTGATCCGACCTGCGAGCGCGTTGCGGGCCAGGGCGTCACCGGCGCCGATCAGCGCGTGCAGCCCGGCGGCGTCGATCGGCCCGCAGAAGGGTTCGAGCGCCGTGCGGCACCGGGTGAGGTAGGCGTCCTCCGCCTCCTGGCGCACCTGGCTGAGGGTGGCGGAGCCCGCGAGTGCGGCGACCACGTCGGCCAACTCGCGCCCTTCGGCGAGGCAGCAGTCGATGTAGGCCCCCGCGACGACACCCGCCACCGCCGCGAGGGAGGGTGTCGCCTCGTCCAGGGCGACCTCCAGTGCTTCTCGCTGGCGGGCCTCGAACTCGCGGTACAGCTCCGCGAGGACACCGGCCCGGTCGCCGAAGTGCCCGTAGACCAACGGTTTGGTCACCCCGGCCTGCTCGGCGAGCCGCCCGAGGGTGAGTTCGTCCGTGCCCTTGTCCCGGATGAGCTGACGCGCCACCTCCAGGAGCTGGGTGTGGCGTTCCGCCTTCGACAGCCGTCGACGCGGGACAGCGCCCTCGACGCCACGCATGCGACCTCCACTCCAAGTTACCTTTCGTAGCTTACCAAAGGTAACTTGGCGGATCACGTGAGACGCGCCTCTCCCATCCCGTGCCGCCGCCCGCGCGCCGGTGATGCCCGGCGCGTGCGGCGGTCAGGACACCCCTAGACGGGGTCTGTGCGCTTGGCCGCCTGGAACTCCGGTTCGGCCATGCCCTTGCGCCAGTACCCGGAGATCGACAGCCGGTCGACCCCGGCCAGGACCTCGCGCAGGTCGCGGATCACGTAGGTCTCGCCGTGCACGAAGGCGTGGCCGGACCCCGCGGGCAGCTCCAACTCCTCCACGGCGGACACCAGCGTCCCGGCGGGCACCCAGCGCAGGTCCAGCCGGGCGTCGGTGAGGAACTTCTGCTCGTCGGCCGGGTCCTCCACCTCCAGGACCGCGAGGGCGACGGCGGTGGCGGGCAGGGACTCCAGGGCCGCGCCGATCGCCGGGAAGGCCGACGCGTCGCCGACGAACAGGTGCCAGTCGGCGTCGGCGGCCGGGGAGTAGGCGCCGCCGGGGCCCTGGAAGGAGAACTCGGTGCCCGGCTGGACCGAGGCGGCCCACGGGCCCGCCAGGCCGACGTCGCCGTGGTAGACGAAGTCGATCGCCAGCTCCGACGGTTCGCGGCGGCGGATCGTGTAGGTGCGGGTGACGACCTTGCCCTGGGCGCGCAGCTCGGCGACGTCCACGCCCTCCGGGCGCCCCTCGGGGAAGAACAGCAGCTTGACGTAGCTGTCGGTGAACCCGTTGTCCGGCACCGCGGCCAGGCCGGGCCCGCCCGCCCAGACGCGCACCATGTGCGGGGTGATCCACTCGGTGCGGGTCACGGTGAGGGTGTGCACCGGGCGGGTGCGCTGTGGAGCAGACACGACGAGGCCTCCCAGAAGACTTAGGTAAGCCTAAGCTACTCCTGGGAGGCCCCGGGGCGCGAGTGCGATCGCTAGCGCGACTGGTCGATGCTGGTCAGCTCCGCGGTCCGGACCGAGCGGCCGCGGGCGTGGGTGACGCGCCACAGGGTGGTGATGCTCTGCAACGGGTGCAGGAACCAGCCCCAGGCACCGATCACCGGCAGCGAGCGGGCGACCCGGCCGCGGGCGCGGCGCTCGCTGCGCGAGTGCCAGCCGATGTGCAGCTCGAAGAGCAGGATGCCGACGGCGGCGGGAGCGGCGAACATGATCGACGCCTCGATGCCGTAGCCCTTGCCGGCGGCGTGCTCCCAGTTCAGGTACACGCTGCCCGCGAGCAGGAGCAGCAGCGCGATCCGCGGCCCGGCACCGGAGTACGGCGAGAGCGCGTAGCGGTGCGCGAGCCCGGCCACGATCAGCGCCGACGCGTCGAACACCAGCGACACCACGGCCGCCAGCGGGGTCGGGATGCTGAACCCGCGGGCGTACTCGAACAGCGACCACCAGGAGATGCCCATCGCGGCGATCAGCACCACGATCCAGGCCATGTTCGCCGACCAGGACAGCACGACCGGCACCCGGGGCAGCGCGGGCGGCAGCGGCTCCGGGTCGACCGGGGCGGCCACGCGCTCCGCGTGCGCGGTCACCGGCTCCGCGGGCGGCTCGGGGGCCTCCGCGACGACCAGGTCCTTGCCCACCCGTTCCTCCGGTCCCGCCTCGGTGGTCGCGGCCTCGGCCTTGTCCGCGCCGTCCTTGCCCGTGTCGCCCTTGTCCGCCTCGCCGGGCACCTCGACCTGGTCCAGCCAGGACAGGTCCGACT
>NZ_JAJCXD010000026.1:0-58285 GCF_021056305.1 Actinokineospora sp. PR83 | reverse complement strand
TTCGACCGCGGTGTCCATGTTCTGTGTGCTGTCCTTGTCTGCCAGGGTGTCCACGCCGGGTGCTGCTGCCCCGCCCTCGTCCGGCCGCTCGACGACCGCGCCGCCGCTGTCCGCCGCGGGGGCGCCGTTCGCCGTGGTGCTGTCGGTGGCGCCGTTCTTCGCGGCGTTCCGCGCGGCCTTGGCCGCGGCGCTGCGCGCCGCCGCACCGGTCAGGCGCTTCGCCTTCTTGCCACCGGTCGAGCCGTTGGCGGTGGTCGCCCCCGCGGCCGACCCGTTCGTGGCCGACCCGTTGGTCGCGGTCGCACCGTCGGTGGCCGCCGAGCCGTTCGCGCTGGTCGATCCGTTCGTCGCGGCCGAACCGTTCGCGGCTGACCCGTTGGTGGCTGACCCGTTGGTGGCGGCCGACCCGTTGGTGCCGTTCGCGCCGCCGGGGGCGGCCGAGCCGTCGGTTCCGCCGGAGCCGGTGCGCAGCGCGTCCAGCTCGGCCAGCAGGCCGGGGCTGAGCGCGACGAGGTCACCGGTGTCGCCCACCTGGTGCTCGCGGCGCCAGGTGTCGATCACGTTGGAGGCGTACGACCGGGCCGTGGTCACCCCGTAGGTGTCCAGCCACTGCTGGACCCCCAGGGTGGTGGGCGGGTCGACGTGCTCGCAGGCGTAGCGGATCTTGTCCGCGATGGTGGCACGCCCGGCCAGGGCGACGGCGTGGGCGGGGTCGATGGCGCTCTCCGGACTCACCTGCGCGGTCCTCCTGGATATAGACGGCTGACGAGTGGGGCGGAACTGCTTTTGGGTACGTGCACTGTGTCGGACGGGTGAGTACCGAGCACCATCGGGCTACCCTGCGGCCCCGATCTTGACGTTTTCGTTCCCGGCCTGTTATCTCCGCCTCGGCGCGGCACACCGAGGGTCACAGTAGACGTCGCCTCGAAATAACTTTCGGGGACCCTGTCGATTCGGGGGTCGCTCGTTCGTGTGGAGGGTGACCGAGCACCACCGAACAGGGAGAACACCATGCGCCAGTACCTGCTCAGCATCTTCCAGCCGCCCGGCGAGATGCCCGACCGCGAGACCCTGGCCGCCATCATGGCCGAGGTCGGAGCCCTCAACGACGAGATGCGGGCGGCGGGCGCCTGGGTCTTCGGCAACGGCCTGGAGGCCCCCGACACCGCGACCGTCCTGCGCGCCGACGGTGACGACGTCCTGGTGACCGACGGCCCGTTCGTGGAGCTGAAGGAGCACCTGGGCGGGTTCACCGTCATCAACGCCGAGGACCTCGACGACGCCCTGGCCTGGGGCCGCAAGTTGGCCCGGGTCCTGGGCCTGCCGGTCGAGGTCCGCCCGTTCGTGTCCCAGGGGTGAGCGAGCGCATCGCCCGGGTGTTCCGCGAGGAGTACGGGCGGGCGGTGGCGGTGCTGGTCCGCTCCCTCGGCGACATCGACCTCGCCGAGGAAGCGGTCCAGGACGCCTTCGCCGAGGCGGTCCGCCGCTGGCCGGAGTCGGGCGAACCGCCCAGCCCGGCCGGGTGGATCATCACCACCGCCCGCAACCGCGCCATCGACCGCCTGCGCCGCGAGTCGACCCGCGACGCCCGGCACGCCGCCGCGCACGCCCTCCTGGCACCCGACGACAGCCCGGCCGAGGAGGAGGGCCCCGTGCACGACGACCGCCTGCGGATGCTGTTCACCTGCTGCCACCCGGCGCTGGCCGCGCCCGCCCGGGTGGCGCTCACCCTGCGGCTGCTCGGCGGCCTGACCACCGCCGAGATCGCCCGCGCGTTCCTGGTGCCCGAGCCGACCATGGCCCAGCGGCTGGTCCGGGCCAAGGCGAAGATCAAGAAAGCGGGCATCCCCTACCGGGTCCCGGACGACGCCGACCTGCCCGACCGCCTCGGCGGCGTGCTCGCGGTCGTGTACCTGGTCTTCACCGAGGGCCACACGGCGTCGGCGGGTGACCGGCTGGTGCGCGAAGGCCTGTGCGCCGAGGCCGTCCGGCTGGGCAGGCTGCTGGTCGAGCTGATGCCCGACGAACCGGAGGCACTGGGCCTGCTGGCGCTGATGCTGCTCACCCGCTCCCGCCACCCGGCCCGCACCACCGCCGACGGGAAGGCCGTGCTGCTGGCGCAGCAGGACCGCTCCCGCTGGGACCGCGCGCTGATCGCCGAGGGCCAGGACCTGGTCCGCCGCTGCCTGCGCCGAGCCCGCCCCGGCCCCTACCAGGTCCAGGCGGCCATCCAGGCCGTGCACAGCGATGCCGCCCGCGCCGAGGACACCGACTGGGCGCAGGTCCTGGCCCTCTACGACCACCTGCTGGCGCTCACCCCGACCCCGGTCGTCGCGCTCAACCGGGCGGTCGCGGTGGGCGAGGTCCACGGGCCGGGGGCGGCGCTCGCCGAGGTCGAGCGGATCGGCCTGGACGCCTACGGCCCCGCCCACACCCTGCGCGCGGAGATGCTGCGCCGCCTCGACCGCCCGACCGAAGCCGCCGACGCCTACGCCACCGCAGCCGCGCTGACGGAGAACGAGGTCGAGCGCGCCCGACTCACCGCACTCCGGGAGTCCATAGTGGAGTGATACGTTTCCCCTGCTGGTTCCCGGTATCGTTGCGGGAACCCGACCACGGGCGGCTAGCTTCCCGCCCGGGGTCGGGCAGCGGGCCCGGCCACGGCGGGAAGGTTTCGACCGATGGCGGGAATCGTGGTGTTCGGCGCGGGCGGGCGGGCGGGCGGGCAGGCTCATCGCGGCGGAAGCGCTCGGGCGCGGGCACCGGGTGACGGGGGTCGCGCGCGGACCGGTCGACCTGGGCGGGGCGGCGGTCGTCGCGGGGGACGCGACGGACGCGGACTCGGTCGCCACCGCAGCGGCCGGGCACGACGCGGCGATCGTGTCGGTGTACGCCCCGGAGCCCGGGTTGTACGACGCTGCCGCGTCGGCGCTGCTCGAAGCGCTGCCGCGCGCGGGCGTCCGCAGGCTGGTGGTGATCACCACCGGGACGGTGCTGGAGGTGGCACCGGGGGTGCGCTTCCACGACCAACCGTCCTTCCCGGCGGAGTACCGGCCGTTCAGCGAGACCAGGGCGCGGGAGCTGGACCGGCTGCGCGCCGACGGGGCGGACCTCGACTGGGTGGCCGTGGCCGGACCCCCGACCCTGCTGGCCGACGGCCCGGGAACCGGCGCGTACCGGGTGGCGGTCGAGCGGTTGCCGTCTTACAACACCCCCGACGGCCCCTCGACCGCCTTCCCGTACGCCCCGTCGAGCCCACCGCTGCGCTACGCGGACCTGGCGCGCGCCGCCGTCGACGAGGCCACCGAACCCCGCCACCACTGCCTGGCGCTGGCGGTCCACCCTGACCCGCAACCGGGGACCACAGGCGGCTGATCCCACTACCATGGGCGACATGGGGGAAGCACTGTCACACCCGGACGCCGGGAAGCTGCGGCCGGACATGTTCGACCACTGCGAGGACACCAGCTACCCGGTCCGCGTCGGCGACAAGTGGACCGGGCGCATCCTGGTCTGCCTGCGCGACGGCGCCCGCCGCTTCTCCGAGCTGCGGGTGCCGCTGCCCGGGGTGACGCCGAAGGTCCTCACCGAGTCGCTGCGCGCCATGGAGCGCGACGGGCTGCTCGTGCGGGTGGCGCACCCCGGGGTGCCTGCCAGGGTGGAGTACTCGCTCACGCCGGTGGGCCGCGGCCTGCTGGAGTTCATGGACTCGGCGTGCCGGTGGAACCGGGACAACCGGGAGGACATCCTGGGTGCCCGCCGCGCGTGGGCCGGGCGTCACCCGGCATGACGAGGCCGCGCGCGGAACACGATGAACGGCTCCGCCACGCCTTGTCGTTCGGCGCGGCGGCGACCTCGTACGCCGAGCACCGCCCCGACTACGCGCGGGCCGCGGTGCGCTGGGCGCTGGGCGATCCGGCGCCCGGTGTGCGGGTGCTCGACCTCGGCGCCGGAACCGGCAAGCTCACCGCCACCCTGGCCGCGGTGGGCGCCGACGTCACCGCGGTCGAACCCGACCCGGCGATGCTGACCGAGCTGCGCCGCGCACTGCCGGGTGTCCGCGCGCTGCCGGGCAGCGCCGAGGCGATACCGCTGCCGGACGCGTCCGTCGACGCCGTGCTGGCGGGCAACGCCCTGCACTGGTTCGACATGGCCGTCGCGGGACCCGAGATCGCCAGGGTCCTGGTACCGGGCGGCATCCTGGCAGGCTTGTGGAACGTGGTGGACGACCGGGTCGACTGGGTTGCCGGGCTGGCGCGGGTCAGCGGGAGCGCGGTCATCGGCCCGCGGGACACGCCCGCCGGTTGGCGTGCCGAGACGCACCTGCCCAAGGCGGGCGGGGCCGCCCGGTTCGGCTCGCCGGAGCAGGCCGAGTTCCCGTACGGGCAGCGCCGCACCGCCGACTCCCTCGTCGCGGCACTGGCGACGCGGGCGGGGGTGCTGGTCATGCCGAAACGGGAACGACAGGTCACCCTCGACCGGATCCGCGCCTTCCTGGCGGGTGAGCCGGAGACCGCGGACGGCGAGTTCACCCTCCCGATGCTGACCTGCGTGTTGCGTGTCCGGCGGCTGTGACGGGTTCACGGCAGGAGGCCGGAACCCCGTGGTGGTGGAACCCGGGTGCCCGCCGCGCGTGGGCCGGGCGCCACCCGGCATGATGCGGCGGTGCCCAGAACCGTCACCGCCACCCGGTACGTGACCCCGCTCCGCGAGGGCGGCTCCCTGCCCGGCCTGGTCGAGGCCGACGACCTGGGCATGTACGTGGTCAAGTTCCGCGGCGCCGGGCAGGGCCCCCGCGCGCTGGTCGCCGAACTGGTCGTCGGCGGCCTGGCCCGCGCGCTGGGGTTCCGGGTCCCGGAGATCGTCTTCGTCGAGGTGGACCCGGAACTGGGCCGCACCGAACCGGACGAGGAGGTGCAGGAACTCCTGCGCGCCAGCGACGGCCGCAACCTGGGCCTGGACTACCTCCCCGGCTCGTTCGACTTCAACCCGCTGGTCCGCGACCCCGGCCCGGTCGAGGCGGCCCGGCTGCTGTGGTTCGACGCGCTGGTGCTCAACGTCGACCGGAGCTGGCGCAACCCCAACCTGCTGCTGTGGCACCGCCGGATGTGGCTGATCGACCACGGCGCCTCCCTGTACTTCCACCACCGCTGGGAACCGGGGTGGCAGCCCGCGAAGCAGTACCGCTGGGAACCGACCGACCACGTCATGCTCCCGGTCGCGGGCCCGATCGAAAACCTGGCGGCGGAGGTCGACCTGGACGCGCTGGACGAGGTGCTGGCCGAGGTGCCCGACGAGTGGCTGCTGGGCTTCCCGAACCCGGCGGACACCCGCCGCGCCTACCGGGCCTTCTTCACCGCCCGGCTGGCGGCGGCCGCGGAGTGGACCGAGGGTTTGGAGGCCGCCCGTGCCGCACGTGTTTGAGTACGCCCTGCTGCGCGCCGTCCCCCGCCAAGACCGTGGGGAAGCGCTCAACATCGGTGTCTTGGTGCACTGCAAGGCGTTCGACTACCTGGGCTGCCGCACCCACGTGGACGACGCCCGCCTGCGCGCCCTCGACCCGGCGATCGACCTGGCGGTGCTGGCGGAGATGCTGGGCGGCCTGACGTCGGTGTGCGCGGGCTCGGCGGGCCCGGTCACCCGCATCCCGCCCGGACAGCGCTTCCGCTGGCTCACCGCCCCCCGCAGCACCCTCGTGCAGACCTCTCCCACCCACACCGGCCTGACCGACGACCCGGAGGCGGAGTTGGAGCGCATGTTCCGCGCCCTGGTCCTCATCACGCCTGCGGCCCCCGTCGACTGATCGGACCACGGGCGCGGCCTCAGCGGGAGAAGAGCAGGTAGTCCAGGAACGCTTGAGTCTCGCCGATGGACAGCGCCCTGTTTTCCACGGTCCGTAGGGCGGCGAGGTGGGGCGCGGCGGCGTCGAGTTCCAACAGGAGGGTCGCGGCGCCGAGGTCGAGGAACACCACCGGCGGGAAGTGGCGGGTGGTGATCACCTGGAACGGGTGCGCGGCCGGGGGCGGGGTGCAGTCCGGGACCACCCGCAGCCGCCGGTTGTCGCGCAGCCGGACGAGTTGCGCCGTCATCACCGCCGGGTCGACCCAGGGTGCGCGCAGGGCGTGGGCGTGCACGTAGTGGACGGTGTGGCCCTCCACCTGGTCGTACTTGCCTGCTGCGGTGCCGGTGGCGGCCAGCACCGCCCGGTGATAGTCGGCGGTGCGCAGCGCGAGCGGGAGGGTGGCGGTGTCGTAGCCGGTGATGGACTCGGCCACGGCGTGCAGTTCCCGCAGGACGGCGAACCGGTCCGGGTCGCCGGGGTCGTGGTGGGTCAGCCACTGGGTGCGGTCACCCTCGCGGGCCAGGTCGTAGAGGACGGGCCGCCGCTCGGCGGGGACGTCGAAGAGCGCGCAAAGCCCACCGATCTCCAATGCGGTGGGCAGCCTGCGGCCGGTCATGACCCGGTTCAGCATCGCGGGTGACATGTCCATGCCACTGGCCGCTTCACGGGTACTCAGCCCCACGCGCCTGCGGTTGGCGTCCAGTTCGCGGCTCAGCAGCAGCGCGCGCACGGTTCGCGCGCGGAAGTCGGGTTCGGGTGTCCTGGCAGCCATGGTGGTCCTGGTCGGTCGGAGTGAACGGTGCGGCAGGCGGGGACCGTGGGGTTCATGGCGGTGGGGCTGGCCGGGGGCATCGACCGGCCCCACCGCCTCCTCATGCGCGAGGGCAGTTTGTCCATAGGGGACGTTCCGGGGTCGCCAACCGGCCGTAGTCGTGCGGCCGGGGCCGGGGAAGCGGTGCGGGACACCTCGCGTGCAAGGCAGCCAACCACCGGCGTGTCTGCCACCGTTTGCGGATGCGGTAGAGGAACATGTTCTCTCCCAAGGGATTCACAGGGCCGATGATTTTTGCGCACGGGGAATCCTTTGCGGGCAAAGGGTTTGGTTGCTGAAACGCGCCCAGCGGTCCGCCCCACTCCCCATCAGCCCGATACCAAGGAGACTAAGCTTCGACATGACGAACTGACCAGTTGAATGCCGGTCGAGTCGGCGAACGGCAGAAAAGTCCCGTCCAAGAGGACTAGTCCCACGAGAGGAGCGTCGTGCCCACGACGATCACCCCGCAGCGGCGCGCGCTCGGCGAGGCGCTGCGCCGCTACCGCAAGGCTGCGGCACTGACGGCCGAAGAGGTGGAGGACCGCTTCGGCTGGCACCCGGGGAAGACGAACCGGGTCGAGCGCGGGTTCCGGGTGCCGGTGCGCGCCGAGTTGCAGGAGCTGTTCAAGCTCTACCGCGTGCCCGCCGCCAAGCGCAAAGAGCTGCTGGAACTGCTGGAGATGGCCAGGCGCAGGCAGTCGGTGTCACACACGGCCGAGCACGCCAACGCCTATTTCACGATGGAGCGGGAGGCCGTCGAGATCTGCTACTTCGATGACGTACTGGTCCACGGCCTCTTGCAGACCGAGGACTACGCCAGGGCGCTGGTGACGCAGGAGGGCGTCGAGCACGCCGAACTGCGCGTCCAAGAGCGCTTGGCCCGCCAGAAGCGCGTCCTCGGTGCGGCCGAGCCCCCGCACCTGCGCGTGCTGCTCGGCGAGCACGTGACCATGCAGGCCGTGGGCGGCCCCGAGGTCCTGCGCGCCCAACTGATCCGCCTGGTGGAGGCCGCCGCGACGGACACCACGGAGGTACGCCTGATCCCGTGGTCGGCAGGAGGGCATCGGGGCGTGGGCAACAGCTTCACCCTGCTGCACCTAGAGAGACCAGCGCGCCTCGGGCAGGTCTACAGCGAGGGCATGACGGGCGCCACCTACCTGCACCACGACGACGAAGTGACCGGCTACCGAACAGCTTTCGAGTACCTGTGGGATCATGTCGCCGCCAACCACGCGGAATCGATGAGACTCCTCGGCAGGCGCATCGACAACCTCGGAGAAGCACATGGATCAGACCCGATGGCGTAAGGCCACGCGCAGCGACGGCGCGAACAACTGCGTGGAGATCCACCCGGACGGCTGGGTCCGAGACAGCAAGGACCCCCACCACCGCCCCATCGCAGCCGACCTCCACGCCCTGCTGGCAGCAACCCGCACCAACCGGCTCACCCGCTGACACCCCCGCGCCCGGGTGCCTCGCCAGCGGGCACCCGGCGCGCGCCACCCAACAGCGGACCGCCGAAGCAGGCAGGTCCCCGGACCAGTGGTGACCTGGGCAGCCCCACGCCCGACCTCCGGCCTCGGTGCGGCCCCGGCCGGTCGTCAGCCTCACCCAACCGACGCGCACTCGCACCAAGTCACTCCCCGGCCGCACACTCATCGCCCCACCGCACGAACCGGCTTGTTCGACACCTCGCCCCACGCTGCCCCACCGGCACCGACTCCCGCTCAACCCCCGATCACCGGCAGAACCGCCAACCACGGTCATTACCGGGGCATCCACCCAGCTCAATACCGCATTGAACACAAAGAGTAACCAGTTAACTACAAAATTTCGTTCCGTCGCCAAAAGTGATGTTAAAATCTACTCTGGCCAACTAAACCCCCAGGTCAAGAAGTGTCTTCCCCGCGCGAGCGGGGCTGTTCCGTCCTCGCTCGCCGTGTTCGTCCTCTTCTCCACGTCTTCCCCGCGCGAGCGGGGCTGTTCCCGCGACGCGCACCGTCTCCTGTCCGCCGGAGAAGTCTTCCCCGCGCGAGCGGGGCTGTTCCCAACCCCGGGGTGCCGCAGAAGTTCCCGGCGGGGTCTTCCCCGCGCGAGCGGGGCTGTTCCGGCTGGATGTCGGGTCGGGTGGCCCAGTCGTGGGTCTTCCCCGCGCGAGCGGGGCTGTTCCCACGGCTGGCGCGTTGGCGTTAGTGCCCGCCGTGTCTTCCCCGCGCGAGCGGGGCTGTTCCCCCGGCCCTCGGGCAACACGTGCGCGGGCAAGGGTCTTCCCCGCGCGAGCGGGGCTGTTCCCAACCCGGACGGGTTCAGGAGAGGCCACCACGAGTCTTCTCCGCGCGAGCGGGGCTGTTCCTGTCCGCGTCCCCGCCCACACCAGGGCCCGGCGGTCTTCCCCGCGCGAGCGGGGCTGTTCCCGGCCCCCTCGCTAGGAGGGAGCCGTTCGGGAGGTCTTCCCCGCGCGAGCGGGGCTGTTCCCAACGGCGAGCGGGTCACCGTGGTCGGCGTCGGGTCTTCCCCGCGCGAGCGGGGCTGTTCCGTCGTCCAGGCGGGCGGTGGGCACGGTGCCGCGGTCTTCCCCGCGCGAGCGGGGCTGTTCCCCCATCCGGGTCGGCAGCTTGGCGGGCGATCGCGTCTTCCCCGCGCGAGCGGGGCCGTTCCCCGCGCGATCTCGGCCAGGCCCTGCTCGACCTCGTCTTCCCCGCGCGAGCGGGGCTGTTCCCGCGGCCGAGTACGCGATCCGGCTGTCCGTGCCGTCTTCCCCGCGCGAGCGGGGCTGTTCCCGTCATGGACGTCATCGCCGACCTCGCCCCCGGATCTTCCCTGCGCGAGCGGGGCTGTTCCCCGCTGACCTTCCCCCGCCGGATCGGCCAGCATGTCTTCCCCGCGCGAGCGGGGTTGGTCCGCCGGGCGTCGCCTGTCGGGGTCACGTTTCATTGCCTTCTCCGCGCGAGCGGGGCTGTTCCCAGGGTCGGGATGACGAGTTCCTGTTCCAGCATGTCTTCCCCGCGTGAGCGGGGCTGTTTCGACTTTGCGTCCGGTGGCCCTCACGGGCACCGCCTTGCCCCAGCGCGCGGCAACCTGGTGGCGCGCGGCTTCCCGCCCAGCCCTGCGACCCGCTGACCGAGCGGGCGCTCGCCCTGCACGCAGCCGTCTTCCACATCACACCCCCACTAGTTGTTTCCCGCAACCAATGAACTTATAGTTGCAGATATCAACCGAGCGGGGAGGCGGCATGATCGCCACGACAACGGCGTCGGACCTGGTCGAGGTGTTGCGCGGGATTGTGCGGGCTGGGCGGGCGGTGCAGCACACTGCCGACGACGGCCTCCACAACGCGCCCGCCGCGCTGCTCGGGTTGCTGGCCAGGGAGGGCGAGCAGCGGATGGGCAGACTAGCCGGGGCGCTCGACGTGGACCCGTCCGTGGTGAGCAGGCAGGTGGCGATGCTGTGCGCTGCGGGTCTGGTCTCGCGGCGGCCGGACCCGGAGGACGGGCGGGCGAGCCTGCTGGGGCTGACCGACTCCGGCCGCGCCTGCCTCGATCAGCACCGCGCGCAGTGGGCGCACAGGCTCACCGCCGCCTTGGCCCACTGGGACGACAACGACGCCACCCAACTGCTGACCCTGCTCCGCAGGCTGTCCGCCGATGTGCGCGGGAACCTGGTGGAGGAGAGGTCGTCTCCTCCACCAGACTCCGAGCTGCGGGCCGGATAGCCCGGCGGCGAACAGCGCCACGCCGGTGACCCCGACGTGGTGCTTCGCTCACGACGCCTTGGTCAGCGATACGTCCCACACCGCGTCGAGTGGGCCGGGCAGGCGCAGTTTCCAACCGTGTGGGGCGGGTTGCCAACCTGGAGCGGGCCGCACGTCGGGCATTCGGTCGAGCAGGACGTCCAGGGCGGTGTGGGCCAAGGCGGTGACCACCGGGGGCGCCGGGCACCGGTGGGGGCCGGTGCCGAACCCGAGGTGCGTGCGCAGGTCGCGGTGTGGGTCGAACCGGTCGGGTTCGGTGAACACCGTCTCGTCGCGGTTGGCCGAGGCGATGGCTGCCGCGATCACGCTGTCGGCCGGGAGTTCTCGTCCGCCCAGTGTCAGCGCGCGCGTCGTTCGCCTGCCCAGGACGCCGACCGGGCCGCTCCACCGCAGGGCCTCGTGCACCGCCGCGCCGAGCAGGGTTCGGTCGGCGCGGACCTCGGCGAGGTGCCCGGGTGCCGACCACAGGGCCGCCAGGGTCCAGCCCGCCAGCCAGCCGGGCTCGATCGCGCTCAGCGCGAGGTGCTTGAGGACCGGCAGCACGTCGGGGTCCGGGCGTGGTCTGCCGCGTGGCCGGTTGGCGTGCAGCAGGTGGGCGATCACCGATCCGTCCGGTTCCGCCCGCAGCCGTTCGACGACCTCGACCACTGCCGTGTCCTGGGCCATTTCGGTGGCAACGGCCCCGTCCAGCTCCGGGTCGCGGCCGAAGTTGTTCGCCACCGCGGTGAGCAGGTTTCCCCAGTGGCGCACCGTGTCGGCCCCCGCGCCCGGGTCGAGGCCGAGCAGCGTGGTGACGGTGATGGCCGCGACCGGCTCGAAGTAGTGCGCGGCCAGGTCGGTGTGAGCGGACGGGGCGATCCGGTCGGCGACCCGGTGTGCGACGGGTCGGGCGATGGTGTCGACGAAGGGGGCCACCCGGTGGGGCTCGAAGTCGGGTTGCAGCGCTCGGCGCACCTCCCGGTGGGATCGGCCCTCCCGCATCAGCAGCGGCGTGCCGCCGCACACGCCGATCATCGGTGACCCGGGCTGGTCCGTGGTGAACCGCTCCACGTCGGTCAGCACGGTGTGCACGTCCTGCCAGCCGGTCACCAACCACTGGCGGGCCTCGGGAACCCAGGTGACCGGCTCGTCGACCCGCAGCCGCGCGTAGACCGGGTGGGGGTCGGCCTCCAGTTCCGAGAGGGTGGGCACGGGGTCAGTCCGCGAAGCTGAGCACGGCCGCGGGCTCGGGCAGCGGGAACGGGTGGCCCGCCAGCCGTTCGGCGTGCTTGACCAGGCTTTCGAGGAACCTCGCCGCGAGGTCGAGGGTGAACCCCTGCCTGCACACCACGCGGATCACGTCCACGTGCTCCAGGTCCGGCGGCAGGCTGTAGGCGGGCACGTGCCAGCCGTCGCCCTTGAGGGCCTCGGACAGGTGGTAGACGGTGAAGCCCTCGCGTTCCGGGTCGCACAGGCGCAGCGCCACCACCGGGAGGTCCTCGCCGTCGCTGATGACCTCGAACGGTCCGATGGCCGCGACGCCCTTCGCCACGTACCGCGCGACCTCCTGGCAGCGCTGGGCGATCAACTGGTAGCCGGCGATGCCGTTGCGCAGGAACTGGTAGTACTGCGCGATCACGCCGGAGGCGGGGCGGGAGAAGTTCAGGGTGAACGTGGGGTGGTGGCCGCCGAGCACGTTGCAGTCGAAGATGAGCGACTCCGGCAGGTGCTCCGGGTCGCGCCACAGGCACCAGCCCGCCCCGGGGTAGACCAGGCCGAACTTGTGGCCGGACGCGTTGATCGACACCACCCGGGGCAGCGCGAAGTCCCAGGCGAAGTCCGCGTCGAGGAACGGCGCGACGAACCCGCCGCTCGCCGCGTCGACGTGCAGCGGCACGTCGACGCCCCGGTCGGCCGCCACGCCGTCGAGCGCGGCCGCGATCTCCGCGACCGGGTCGTAGCGCCCGTCCTGCGTGCTGCCCAGCACCGCGACGACACCGATGGTGTTCTCGTCGACCGCCGCCGCCGTCAGCGCCGGGTCCAGGATCGTGCGGCCTTCGGCGAGCGGCACCATGCGCGCTTCCACGTCCCAGTAGTTGCAGAATTTCGGCCAGCACACGTGCACGTGCGTCCCGAACACCATGTTGGGCCTGCCGGTGCCCCCGCTCTCCCGCCACCGGCGCAGCATGGCCAGACCGGCGAGCATGGCCGCTTCCGAGCTGCCGCTGGTGGAGCAGCCGATGAACCGGCCGTCGTCCTCGTGCCACAGGTGGGCGAGCGCGTTGACGCACTCCTGCTCGATGCGGGAGCTGGCCGGGTACTCCTCGCGGTTCATGATGTTGATCGGGGCGGTTTCGGCGTAGATCCGCTCCAGTTCCGGTTCCGCCGCCGTGGTGCAGAACGTGGCGAGGTTGAGCGCCGCCCGCCCGTCGAGCAGCAGCCGGGACTGCACGATGCCCGCCGCCACCCCCGCGGGCATCGGGTCTTCCGGCAACCGTCCTTTCGGGATCACGTCCTCGTCGATCCGCTGGGCGAACACGGGCGCTATCTGCAAGTCCTGGTCGTCGGTGATCACGCGCTGCAAACTCATGGCCGACCTCTGGATTCTTCAGGCGTTTCTGGGGTGGTTCGAGCCGGGCGCGTGCCCGGGGTGCCGACCGCGGCCGAACGCCTGCCGCCGGGCACACCTGTGCTCCGCGCTCACTGCGCTGTTCGTCGAAGGAGGGGGAAAGGTGCCCGGGGTGTCGATCCCGTCACCGACGCGAGGGCGGCGAGTCCGGTCGTGGTGCCGTTCTCCGTCTTCTCGCATCGTGCCAGGCCCCGCGCGGACAAGGGAACATCGTCGAGCACGTGCAACCCGAGTGGGCGGGTTGAAGTCCCGGTCGAATGACGACCCCTTCACCCACTGTCCACACGGTCCGCTCCCCACACCTCGGCTGCCCACCGATGAGCTACTTCGAACCGGTGAACACCACTGGGGGGAACGCCCCCACGGCACACCGGAATCAGGCGACCCGTGCCGGGTCTCGCGCAGGTGTGCCGGTCCGGCGGGGCCGCGGCCTTTCGGGTCACACCTCGGCCAGGCGTGCCCCCCGCCGCCAGATCGCGCGGGTGTTGAGGGTGTCGTCGATGTTCTCCGTGGGGTCGCCGTCGACCAGGAGGAGGTCGGCGCGGAGGCCCTCGGCGACGCGACCGCGGTCGCCGAGGTTGAAGCGGCGGGCCGTGGTGGCCGTCGCGGCTCGCAACGCCTGCCGCGGTGTCAAGCCTGCCGCCACGAGGTACCGCAACTCCTGGTGCAGGCTGGCGCCGTGGGCCACGCCGCCGAAGAACGTTTCCGCCATGGAGGCGTCCGTGCCCGCCAGCAGGTCCACACCGGCGGCGGCCAGTGCCCGCACGGTGTCCAGGACGTCTTCCAGTTTCCCCTGCGGGTACCGGTTGTAGCTCGACCGCAGGGCCTCGTCCCACTTGGCGTCGAGGCGGCGGGCGATCCGCGGGTCGTCGGCGAGTTCTTCGCCGGTGGTGCCCATCATGGACGCGTTGAGGCACACGCACGGCACGACGAACATCCCCGCCCCCGCCACGAGGTCGACGACCTCCTCGGTGTGCGGCCGGTCCATGAACACGTGGACCACCCCGTCGACCCCGGCCTCCGCGGCCATGCGGGTGGCGTCGAGCGTCAGCGCGTGGGCCACGGTGAGGGCGCCGTGGCGGTGGGCTTCGGCCACGCCCGCGTTGAGGGTGGCCTGGTCGAGCACGGGCAGCCCGGGGTGGCCTTCGACGCTGCCGTCGTCGATCATGAACTTGATGTAGTCGGAGCCGCGGGCGAGCAGGTGCGGGACGAACGCGACCGCCTCCGCCGGTGTGGTGCTGAACGGCATCAGCGGTGGGGTGGGCGGCAGCTCCCACCCGGGCCGGAAGCCCTCGGGCATCAGCTCGCTCGGGTGCCCGCCGGGCGGGGTGATGGCGAAGCCCGCCGACCGCACGTCGGCGACCGCGTCGTCCTCGGTGATGCGTGCCCGGTTCTCCCGGGTGTTCATGCCCTGCATCTCCAGTTCGGTGGTGACGCCGAACCGCAGGGCCAGGGCCAGCGCGCCGGGGGCGACGTGGACGTGCGCGTCGATCAGCCCGGGCAGCAGGGTTGCGCCGCGGCCGTCGACGACCTCGGCCCCCTCGGGGACCTCGCCGCCGACCTGGCGGATCCTGCGGCCGTCGAGGACGACGGTCCGCACCCCCAACGCCTTCTCCCCGTCGAACACCCTGGCACCGGTGATTGCGGTGACGGCCACGGCGGCCCACCCCACTTCCTCGCTCGCAGTTGCATACCCGATGCTATACATTTGTCAGTTGCTATGTAAATACCGGGGGCACTACACTTCGCGGGGTGAGCAGCGCGCGTTCCGCCGAGGACTCCCCGCTGGACCGGATCGGTCCGGCGCTGTCGCGGCTGCGCAGGCGCATCCCGGCCTCCAGCCGGGACCTGTCCCGCAACCTGGTGCTGAACGTGATCGCGGACGCCCCGGGGGAGATGACCGTCGGCGGGCTCGCCGCGGAGATGGGTGTCGCGCAGCCGGTGGCCAGCCGCGCGGTGACCGCCTGCATCGCCGACGGCCTGCTGCGGCGGGCGGCGTCGCAGGTCGACGGCCGCCGGACCGTGCTCGAACTCACCGAGCGCGGCGAGGCCGAGCGCGACCGCTTCGCCGCTGAGCAGCGGGAGGCGTTCGAGGACATCACCGCCGCCTGGTCGGCGGAGGACCGCGCGCAGTTCGCCCGCCTCCTGGTGCGCTACACCGCCGATGCCGACACGTGGTCCCACCGGCGGACACCGGGCAAACGCTGACGGTCGCCCGGCGGGCGACCGGGCCTGCCGCGCGGGACCACCCGGTTCGACCACCCCTGCTACGACCGAGGTCGCAGCGGGCTTCACCCAGCACGCCCCTCGCGGCGACCCGACCGTCCGCCACGTCACATCCCGAGTAGTTGCGTTCCACAACCAATCAACCTATAGTTGCATCTATCAACCGATTGGGGGCAGGTGTCCAGGACCAACGCCCCGCAGAGCGTCCGGCTCCGGCCGGGGCCAGCCCGCAATCACGTGTAGGAGAAGTCTTTGACCATGTCCACTGGGGCAGCCGCCAGGCCGCTCACCGCCGAGGAGAGCGGCCGGATGGACCACCGCCGGGTGATCGAGGCCCTGACCGGGCTCCTCCTGGCGATGATGACCGCGTTCCTGTCCTCCACCATCGTCTCCAACGCGCTGCCGACGATCATCCGCGAGTTGCACGGCACGCAGAGCCAGTACACCTGGGTCATCACCGCGACCCTGCTCGCCTCGACCGCCAGCACCCCGATCTGGGGGAAGCTGGCCGACCTGATCAGCAAGAAGCTGCTGGTGCAGCTCGCCATCGGGATCTTCACCGTCGGCTCGGTGCTGGCGGGGCTGTCGCACTCGGTCGAGACGCTGATCGCGTGGCGGGTGTTGCAGGGGCTGGGCCTGGGCGGGTTGCAGTCGCTGGTGGTGATCGTGATCGCGGCGATGATCAGCCCTCGGGAGCGGGGGAAGTACACCGGGCCGATCTCGGCGGTGATGTCGGTCGCCACGGTCGGCGGGCCGCTGCTGGGCGGGGTCATCGTGGACACCAGTTGGCTGGGGTGGCGGTGGTGCTTCTTCGTGTGCGTGCCGTTGGCCGTCATCTCGTTGCTTGTCGTGCAGCGGACGTTGAACCTGCCGTTGGTCAAGCGGCAGGTGCGGATCGACTACCTGGGTGCCGCGCTGATCGCCGCGGGTGTGAGTGCGCTGCTGATCTGGGTGACGCTGGCGGGCAACCAGTTCGCGTGGGGCTCGTCGACCTCGTTGCTGCTCGTCGGGCTCGGGGTGGTGCTGTTGGCCGCCGCGGTGTTCGTGGAGACCAGGGCCGCTGAGCCGATCATCCCGCTGCGGCTGTTCCGGGACCGGACCACCGTGTTGGCGACCATCGCCAGCATCGCCGTGGGCACCGCGCTGTTCGGCAGCGCGGTTTTCCTCGGTCAGTACTTCCAGATCGCCCGGGGCTACTCCCCCACCGCGGCGGGTCTGCTGACGCTGCCGATGATCATCGGGTCGATGCTGTCGGCGACCGGGTCGGGCATCCTGATCACCCGGCTGGGCAGGTGGAAGTCGTTCCTGGTGGCCGGTTCGATCCTGATGGTGGCGGGCTTCGGCCTGCTCGGCACGATCGACCACACCACCGACATGGTGCTGCTCGGCGCGTTCCTGTTCGTGCTGGGCGTCGGCCTGGGCATGACCATGCAGAACCTGGTTCTGGCGGTGCAGAACACCGTCGCCGCCACCGACCTGGGTGCGGCCAGTTCCACCGTGTCGTTCTTCCGCTCCCTGGGTGGCACGGTCGGCGTGTCCGTCCTGGGCGCCATCCTGGCGAACCGGGTTTCCTCGCTGACCACCGACGGCCTCGCCGCGGCGGGCGTGCGGGTCCCGGCGGGGTCCTCGTCGGCCGGGATCGGGAACCTCGACCAGTTGCCCGGGCCGATCGCCGAGGTCGTGCGCGCCGCCTACGGGGACGCGACGGCGACCATCCTGCTGGTGGCGGCGGCGCTGTCGGTCATCACGGTGGTGGCGATCCTGTTCATCAAGGAGAAGCCGCTGCTGACCACCACCGGCATGGAGCGACAGAAGGCGGAAGAGGCCGCAGAGGAAGCCGAACCCGCTACGGCCTGACCCTCCGCCCCGAACGCGCCTGTGCCGCCGAGACCCGACATCTCGGCGGCACAGGCGCGTTCGGGCACCGCGCTGACCGCACCGGCGCGGTCAGCCGGACAACGCGGTGCGGGCGGCTGGGGCCCGTCGGGGAACCGGCTCAGCCGGAGTGGACGGGCTCGTGGTCGGGCCGGGTGAGCGCGGCGATCACGGCCTCGGCCATCGGGGCGCTCGACGCGGGGTTCTGGCCGGTGATCAGGTTCCCGTCCTGAACGGTGAACGCCTCGTAGGCGGGTCCCGCGAGGTGCTCGGCGCCCAGTTCGCGCAACCGGCTGGCGAGCAGCCACGGCGCGGCTTCCGCGGTGCCGAACAACCGCTCCTCCTCGTCGGTGAAGGCCGCCATCCGCCGACCGGCGAACAGCCACCGGCCTTCGGGGTCCACAGCCGACAGCAGGGCCGCCGGGCCGTGGCAGACGGCCCCGATGGGCTTGCCCGCCGCGTCCGCCGCGGTGAGCAGGCGACCGAGGTCGGGGTCCTGGTGCAGGTCGACCACCGGCCCGTGCCCACCGGGCAGCACCACCGCGGCGTAGTCATCGATGTCGACCTCGGCGAGGTCGAGCAGCGGCCCGAACTCGCGCAGGGCCCGCTCGGCGTGCTCCACATACCCGCCGCAGTCCGCCCCGGCGACCTCCGGGTCGGCGCTGTGCCGGTCGAGCGGCTGCAGGACCCCGCCCGGGGAGGCGAAGTCGACGGTGAAACCGGCCTCGACGAAGCGCTGGTGCGGTGCCGCGACCTCCTCGGCCCAGTAGCCGGTCGGGTAAGACGATCCGTCGGTGCGCTCCCAGGTGTCGGCGGCGGACATGACGATCAGGACCTTGCTCATGGTTTTGTCCTTCGCGGGTGGTTCGTGGACTGCGCCGTCCGGGCGGTGCCCGGTGCGGGCGTGACTCCAGCGTGGCGCACCGGGACCCGCTCCGGGGGCGCATAACGCGCCCTGTGCGACCTGGGACTCGGCAACCTGGGACGCGGAGGTCCAGGCAGGCGGCGACGGGATCGGGAACACTGGGGGCCATGGTCGGTGTCAATCGAGAACTCGCCGATTTCCTGCGGCGGGCCCGCGCCCAGGTGGACCCGTCCCGGGCGGGTCTGCCGCCGGACGGTCGCCTGCGCCGGGTGCCCGGCCTGCGCCGCGAGGAGGTCGCACGGTTGGCCGGGGTGTCGACCGACTACTACGCCCGGCTGGAGCAGGGGCGGCGCATCGTGCCCTCCACAGCCGTCGTGGAGGCGATCGGCAGTGCCCTCGGGCTCGACGCGGCGGGACGCGCCCACCTGGCGGACCTCATCGGGCAGACGGCGGCACCGGCCACCGGTGGGCGGGCGCGGGGCGTGCAGCGCCTGCGCCCCGGCCTGCACCAGCTCCTCGACTCCCTCGACGGTGAGCCCGCGCTCGTCCTGGGGCGGCGCACCGACGTCCTGGCCGCCAACCGGGTGGCCAGGGCGCTGTTCGCCGACTTCGACCGGATGCCGCCCGCCCAGCGCAACTACGCGCGCTGGATGTTCCTGGACGAGGACGCCAGGGCGCTGTTCGTGGACTGGCCGGACCAGGCCAGGGCCGCGGTGGAGAGCCTGCGGTTCGAGGTCGGCCGCGACCCCGACGACCGCGCCGCGGCCGAGCTGGTCGCCGAGCTGCGCGAACGCAGCCGCGAGTTCGACCGGTGGTGGGAGCAGCACCGGGTCCACCAGCGCACCCACGGCTCGAAGCGCCTGCGCCACCCGCTCGTGGGGGAGCTGACCGTCGAGTACGAGACCCTCACCCTGCCCGGTGACCCCGACACCACCCTGTTCGTCTACACCACCGAGGCCGGTTCGCCGTCCCGGCGGGCGGTGGACCTCCTGGCGAACCAGCCCGCGCACGCCGCCCGGTCCGGTCCCGCCGACGAGCGGTGACCGGCCTCGGCCCGGTCCTTCCACTTGGACCTACTGCTGGGTAGGGTCCGGGTGGACTCACTGTCGAGGAAAGGGGGCCGAGATGGCTCTGTCGGCCAAGACCGCCGGTTTGGTGCTGGCGGGAACCGGCGCGGCGCACTTCGTGGCGCCGAAGGCTTTCGTGCCGATCACGGTCAAGGCGTTCCCGAGCGACACCAAGCAGTGGGTGCTGCGCAACGGCGCGACCGAACTCGCCCTGGGCCTCGCGGTGAGCAACGCCAAGACCCGCAAGCTCGGCCTCGTCGGCCTCCTCGGCTACGTCGGGTGGCTGGGCAGCCGCATCCTCCAGAACCGCTGACCCACCGGGGTGGCCGCCGATCGGGCGGCGGTCCCCCCTTCGTCGACGGTCAGCACCCCGTCGCGGCGGCCAGCGCGGCGCCCAGGCGGGCGGACGCGGTGACCGCGTCCGGGCCCAGGGCGGTGGCCAGGTGGCCCCGCGGGTCTGTCGCGGGACCGAGGGGCACCAGGGACCACCAGTCGCCGCTGAGCGGGGCGGCGGGTGGTGGGGTTCCCAGGGAGATCTCCGTGGTGAGGACCTTGTGCCCGGCCAGGCCCGCCGTCGCCTGATCGGTGGCGGGGTCGCCGGTGGTGAGGGATTGGCGCAGGAGCGGGCACGCGTCGTGGGTGATGTGGGTTTCGGTGGTCAGGTGGCCCGGGGCCTCCGATTTCCGGCCCAGGACCAGGGTTTCGCGCAGGCGCAGGCGGGCGGTGCCGGTCAGTTCCGCGGTCAGGGTCGCGTGGTGGTTCGCGTGGCGGGTGACGACCGTCGGTTCGGGCAGGTGCTCGAAGGTCGCCCCGTCGCCGACCACGAGGTGCAGGTGGGTGGCGCTGCGGCCGGTGCCGGGCAGGGCGACCGTGGCCGCGACGCCGACCAGGCGGAGTGACGCTCCCGGGGCCACCTCCACCGACAGGGTCAGGTGGTCGCCGCCCAGCGGCGCCGCCGCCGAGTTGACCAGGTGGACGACCGCCGCCCCCCGGGTCCCCCGCTGCGGGAGCAGGGTCAGCGGCGCCGCGGACTCCAGCACCCGGACGACCGACCTGGGGCCGACGGCCTCGACCACCAGGCGGGCCCGGGCGCGCATCACCGCAGCAGGCCGCGGACCCAGGCCGCGACGTCGGGCGCGTCGGGGGTCTCGACCAGGGACTGGGTGACCACGGGCAGGTCGCCGCGCATCCGGTGGGCGTCGGAGACCATGACGCCCATGTCCGCGCCGACCAGCGGGGCCAGGTCGGTCTTGTTGATCACCAGCAGGTCGGCCGTGGTCACCCCGGGGCCGCCCTTGCGGGGGACCTTGTCGCCGCCCGCCACGTCGACCACGAAGACCTGGGCGTCCACCAGGCCCCGGCTGAACACCGCCGTCAGGTTGTCGCCGCCGCTCTCGATGATGACCAGTTCCAGGCCGGGGTGGCGTTCCTCCAGCGCCTCGACCGCGTCCAGGTTCGCGGTGATGTCGTCGCGGATGGCGGTGTGCGGGCAGGCCCCGGTCTGGACCGCCTCGATGCGGTCGGTGTCCAGGACGCCTGCCCGGCGGAGGAAGTCGGCGTCCTCGGTGGTGTAGATGTCGTTGGTGACGACGGCCAGCCGGACCTCCGTCAGTGCCCGGCAGAGTGCGGCGGTGAGGGCGGTCTTGCCGCTGCCGACGGGGCCGCCGATGCCGATGCGGAAGGCGCGGCCCGTGGCCGGGGTGGGCTCGTGGGCGTCCGGGTCGGTGGCCGTGGGGTCGAAGTTCACGGTGTGCGTGTGGCCGTGCCCGTGCCCGTGGCTGTGTTCGTGGCCGTGCTGGTCAGCTTGCAAAGAGCCGTACCTCTTCCTTGTGGTGGCGGGCGTGGGATTCGGCGAGCAGGTCCAGGCCCGGGGAACCGGGGGCGGGCAGGTCCGCCGCGGGCAGTGCCGCCGTGGCCGCGGCGCGGGTGGCCTGGGCGCGCAGTTCCGCGGACAGGTCGGCGACCATGGCGTTGACGGCGAACGGGTCCAGGCCCAGGAGGCGGACGGCGGCGCTCGCCGGGCCGCTGACCGCGAGGTAGCCCGCGACCGCCGCCGCGTCGGCGGGTGTCCCGCCCGCGACCCCGGTCAGGGCGCCCAGGGTGATCGGGTGGTGCGGTCGGGGGACCGCAGTCAGCAGGGCGTCGAGCACCGGCGACGGCCAGGCGCGGACACCGGCGCGCATCGTGCCGCGCCCCTGCGCCCTGGACGCGATCCGCTGCGCGGGCGAGGGTGTGCGGGCGTCCAGTTCCGCGTCCAACCCGGCCCAGTCGGTCGGCAGCAGGGCCGCCGCCGCGGCGAACACGGCCGCCAGCTCACCGGCGGTGCGCAACCGTCCCAACAGGAACCCTGGCAGTTCGCGCTCCCCCCGCACCAGGCCGCGCGACACCGCTTCCTCCAGGCCGCCGGAGTGCACGTGGCCGCCGCCGGGGTAGCGGGAGTCGGCCAGCACGAGCGCGCTGATGTCCATTCCGGGCTCAGAACAGGAAGTAGCGCTGGGCCATGGGCAGTTCCGCCACCGGGTCCGCCTCGACGGGGTCGCCGTCGATGGTCACGGCGAAGCTGTCCGGGTCGACCCGGACGTCCGGGGTGGCGTCGTTGCGCAGCATGTGCTGCTTGCCGACCCGCCGGGTGTCGGTGACGGCGACCAGCGGCGTGGACAGGTCCCAGCGGTCGGCCAGGTCCTCGTCGGCCTCGGCGGCGACGAAGTACAGGCTGCTCGCGGCGGCGGCCGTCGGGGCCGCGCCGTACATCGGGCGGGCCAGGACCGGCTGCGGGGTGGGGATGGAGGCGTTCGCGTCGCCCATCGCGGCGTAGGCGATGAACCCCGCCTTGAGGACCACCTGTGGGCGGACGCCGAAGAACTTCGGCTCCCACAGCACCAGGTCGGCCAGCTTGCCGACCTCCACCGAGCCGATGTGGGTGTCCATCCCGTGCGCGATGGCCGGGTTGATCGTGTACTTGGCCACGTAGCGGCGGGCGCGGAGGTTGTCGGCCGCGCCGTCGCCCGCGAGCGCGCCGCGGCGGGCCTTGTTGACGTGCGCGGTCTGCCAGGTGCGGATGATCACCTCGCCGACCCGGCCCATGGCCTGGGAGTCCGAGCCGATCATCGAGATGGCGCCCAGGTCGTGCAGCACGTCCTCGGCGGCGATGGTCGAGGGCCGGATGCGGGACTCGGCGAAGGCCAGGTCTTCGGCGATCGACGGGTTCAGGTGGTGGCAGACCATCAGCATGTCGAGGTGCTCGTCGATGGTGTTGACCGTGTGCGGCCGGGTCGGGTTGGTCGACGACGGCAGCACGTTCGCCTCGCCGACCACGCGGATGATGTCCGGCGCGTGCCCGCCGCCCGCGCCCTCGGTGTGGTAGGCGTTGATCGACCGGCCGCGGATCGCGGCCAGGGTGGACTCGACGAAACCGGCCTCGTTGAGCGTGTCGGTGTGGATGGCGACCTGCACCCCGGACCGGTCGGCCACGGTCAGGCAGGTGTCGATCGCCGCCGGGGTGGTGCCCCAGTCCTCGTGCAGCTTGAAGCCGCCCGCGCCGCCGCGCAACTGCTCGTGCAGGGCTTCCTCGCTGACGGTGTTGCCCTTGCCCAGGAACAGCACGTTCACCGACTGGTGGTCCATGGCCTGCAACATCCGGCCCAGGTTCCAGGAGCCGGGGGTGAGGCTGGTGGCCTTGGTGCCGTCGGCCGGGCCGGTGCCGCCGCCGATGAGGGTGGTCAGGCCGGAGGCCAGCGCCTGGTCGGTGATGGTCGGGGTGATGAAGTGGACGTGGCAGTCGATGCCGCCCGCGGTCAGCACCCGGCCGTTGCCCGCCAGCACCTCCGTGGACGGGCCGATGACCAGCGCCGGGTCCACCCCGTCCATGGTGTCGGGGTTGCCCGCCTTGCCGATGCCGACGATCCGGCCGTCGCGCACGCCGACGTCGGCCTTGACCACGCCCCAGTGGTCGAGGATGACCGCGCCGGTGATGACCAGGTCGGGGGCGCCCTCGGCGCGGGTGGCCCTGGCCTGGCCCATCGACTCGCGGATGACCTTGCCGCCGCCGAAGAGGACCTCGTCGCCCGCCGCGGGGCCCCGGCTGCGGTCCTCGGTGACCTCGATGAGCAGGTTCGTGTCGGCGAGCCGGATGCGGTCGCCGGTGGTGGGGCCGTACAGCGCGGCGTAGCGGGCCCGGTCCAGTCCGGTCATCGGTCCAGCTCCCCCGCCCACTCCGGGCGCAGCCCCGGCACGACCCGGTTGCCCGCGATCGGCACCAGGTCCACCTCCCGGTCCACCCCCGGTTCGAACCGGACGGACGTGCCCGCCGGGATGTCCAGGCGGTGGCCGTGCGCGGCTTCGCGGTCGAACTCCAGCCCGGGGTTCACCGCCGCGAAGTGGTAGTGCGACCCGACCTGCACCGGCCGGTCGGCGGCGTTGAGGACGGTCACCCGTACCCGGGGGCGCCCGGGGTTCAGCTCGACCGGCTCCGCGCCGGGGATCACCTCACCGGGGATCAACTGGCCCTCCATCACGGGATCGGGTCGTGCACGGTGACCAGCTTGGTGCCGTCCGGGAACGTCGCCTCGACCTGCACCGAGTCGATCATCTCCGGCACCCCGGCCTGCACCTGCTCGCGGGAGAGCACCGACCGTCCACTGGACATCAGCTCGGCCACCGATCGCCCGTCCCGCGCGCCTTCCAGCACGTGGTCGGTGATCAGCGCGACCGCCTCCGGGTAGTTGAGGACGACCCCGCGTTCCAGCCGCCGCCTGGCGACGTCGGCGGCGACGTGGACGAGCAGTTTGTCCCGCTCGTGCGGCGTCAGGTGCATGGGCCAAGGTCTATCACGCGGAACCGCCGGGCACGCCCGTGACACGTGTTGTTAACCGGTCCCGGCTCACTTCACGGGCAGGTCCAGGTGGGCGCCGCCTGCGCTGGTCAGGGTGACGCCGCTGCCGGGCTGGTTGGCGTCGACGAAGAGGGTGTCCTTGCCGTCCACCACGACCGAGAGGCGGTGGCCGGGGTCCAGGTCGTAGGCGGTGGGCTGGAAGGCGAAGTCGGCCGCGCGCGGTCGGCCGGGGGCGGCGTTCGCCCAGGCGTGCGGGGCATAGCCGATGATGCGGGCCTTGCCCAGGTGGTCGATGTCGAGGAGGTAGGCGACGAGGGTGCCCCTGGCCGCCGACGGGGTGTAGGGCAGGTGCAGGGCGGCGGCGCCGCGGATGCGGGTCGTGGCCGTCCACGTGGGTTCGGCGGACCAGACCGCCGCAACCGCGCGGTCCAGGGCGCTGACGTCGATCGGGCTGGGTTCCAGGAGGAAGGTCTGGAGGGTGCCGGTGACCATGGCCTGACCGCCGGAGACCGCGCTGTCGGTGTCGGTGGCGATGGACCTCGACCAGGCGGGGCCGGTCGCGGTCGAGGTGGTCAGGGCGTTCTCGGTGAGCCGGTAGCGCTTGGGGGTGCCGAAGGCCGAGGTGGTGTCGGTGTACCTCTCGGTGCCACGGGCCACCGGGCGGGGGGTGTACTGGAGGTCCGGTTCGGTCGTGATCGACCTGTCGGTGCCCGCGACGTACGCGTCCAGCCAGCGGTAGACCGGGTCGAGCACGCCGGTGGGCAGGCCCATCAGGGCGGGGATCTCCGGGGTGGCGTGGTCGCCGGGGCGGAACTCGACGCGCTTGGGGCCCCGGTAGGCGTTGTAGAAGTCGAGCATGGGGCCGGGCGGGAAGGCCGTCTCGCCCCAGGCCTGTTCGATGAGGATCGCCGGTTTGTTGGCGTTCAGCTCGGCCAGGTACGTCTTGGGCGAGCGGACTTCCGCCCACGCCACCAGGTCGGCGTAGTCGGCGTCGGACAGGGCCGGGTCGACCACCTGGCGCAGGCGCAGGTCGGTCTCGGCGCTGAGGCGACCGCCCGCCCGACCGGAGTCGTGGAGCAGCTTCCCGGCCGAGGCGCTGCGCACGCCGTCGCGGGCGAAGGAGGCGGGCAGGTCGTACCAGCCGCTGAGGGCCGTCACGGCCTTGATGCGGTCGTCCTTGGCGGCGGCGAGGATGCCCATGCCCGCGCCGTAGGACAGGCCGTAGACGCCGATGCGCGTGGCGTCGGAGGCGGTGTTGGCGAGGGACCAGTCGATGACGGTGCTGGTGTCGCGCACGTCGGTCGGGCTCGCCACGCCGACCTCGCCGCCGGAGTTCTTGAAGCCCCGGGTGACGTAGCTGACGACGGTGTAGCCCTTGTTGGCCAGGGTCACCGCGGGGAGGGTGTTCTGGGTCCAGTCCATCGACCACGGGCTGATGAACACCACCAGCGGGTGCGGTCCACTGCCCCACGGGCGCAGCACGAGCGCCTCCAGCGACACCCCGCCCTCGACCGGGATCACCTGGAGCTTCGCGTCGAAGCCGAGCGCGGACGCCGGGCCCCCGGTGGGCACCGCGAAGGCCAGCCCGAGCACCGCCAGCGCCGCGACCGCGACCCGGACCAACCGTCCCCGCACAGGACCTCCTGAAACCGATGCACCATCGAGATAGTGCCGTTATCTGGAATGTTCCGGTCCACGGTACCGGCCGGATCGCCGGAATCCGAGACCCGAAAACGCCCCGGTTTCCGAGGCGGGGACGAGAACGGGGCCGCTGCGGCTGAGTGGAGTCTTGTCCGCCCGCCCGGCACGCGGGAGGGTGACCGGAAGGGACGGAGGTCGCCGTGGAGACGGTCCGGGTCGCGTTCGAGGGGTTGCCGGGCGGCTCCGCGCCGTCGTCGTGGGGGCAGCGGGAGGTGTGGTGCATCGGCGGGCCCGAGACGGTGATCTCGTTGCGCGGGCTGGTCCCGCTGCCGCCCGGCACCACCGTCGACGACGGCGCCCGGGTGCTGCGGGACCTGGTGCGGCACGAGGCGATGCGCACCCGGTTCACCATCGGCCCGGGCGGTTCGCTGGCCGAGCAGGTGGTGGCCGCCGGGGGTGAGGTCGAGATGGAGGTCGTGCCCGTCGTGGGCGGCGACGGGGAAGCCACCGCGCGCGGCGTCCTGGCCCGGTACGACGAGCGCGGGGTGGACTGCGTCAACGACTGGCCGATCCGCACCGCGATGGTGGTGGACGGCGATGCGCTCACCCACGCGGTGGCGTTCTACAACCACCTGACCATCGACCTCGGCGGCCTCGACCTGCTCCTGGCCCAGGTCGCCGGGAAGGGCCCCGCGACCGGGCAGACCCCGCGCGAGCAGGCGCGGTGGCAGAACTCCCCCGCCGGGACCGCGCAGAGCGACCGGGCGCTGCGGCGCTGGCGCACCCTGCTGCGCGAGGTTCCCGCCCGCCGCTTCCCGCGCGGGCGCAGCGGCCCGGGGGTGGGCTACCGCAAGCTGCTGCACACCTCCCCCGCCGCCGCGCTGGGGGCGGCCGTGCTGGCCGAGAACACCGGGCAGGGCACGGGGAACGTGCTGCTGGCGGCGTACGCGGTGGCGGTGGCCCGGCTGACCGGGGCGGCGACGGCGGTGGTGCGGCTGGTGGTGCACAACCGGTTCCGCTCGGACCTGGCCGAGTCGATCGGCGCGGTGAGCCAGTTCGGGCTGTGCGCCATCGACACCGGCACCGACTTCCGCGCGGTGGTCGGCAACGCCTGGCGGGCGTCGCTGCACGCGTACAAGAACGCCTACCACGACCCGGTGCAACGGTTGGCGCTGCTGGATTCGGTGTCCGCCGAACGCGGCGAACAGGTGCACACCGATGTGCTGTTCAACGACCGCAGGCGGGTTCGGGACGTTCCGGCGACCGCTTCTGCGGCGGAGATCCGGGCGGCCCTGGGGCGCGGGACGGCGGAGTGGGAACACTGGCCGTTCCCGGCGCGGACCGGGGAAACGCTGTACCTGCACGTGGACGACACCGACGCGGGCACGGTGTTCACCGTGTGCGGCGACACCGAGTACCTGAGCCCGGAGGAGTTGCTGGCTTTGCCGGTGGTCATGGAGACGGTGATCGCCGAGGCCGCGATCGAGGTGCTCAGGGCTGGCTGAGCGGTCGGGTGCGGCAGGTCCGGCCGCGATCTGGCACACGTCGGGGACTGGTCTCTGGGGCGTGTCCGGTCGTTTGTTGGGGGTGCCCGGCTGGGTGGATGTGTTCGGGCGGGGCCCCTATGGCGATCATGTGCCCAGTGTGACCGAGTGGGGCTGAAGAGATGCCCCACAGCCCGGGCAGGCTTGCACATGATCGCCACCCCCACCCAAACACATCCACCCACCCGGGCAGTCGGTCACCGGGCCTGCGGTTTCCGGGGTGGTTGACGGCTGCGCCGATGGGGTTCGGTGTGGCCGGGTGGCCGATTGGTGGGGTTGGCGGGGGTGGCCGGTTGTCGCTGCGCCGGCAGGGCTCGGGGTGACTGGCTTTCGCTGCGCCGGTGGGGTTCGGGGTGACTGGGGCCGGGCCAGGGAGTGGAGGGTGGCTGGGTGGCTTTGAGGGCAGGCGCCAGCAGTTTCCGGTGCGGGCGTTCCTGTGCGGGCGCTCCGGTGCGCTGAGTCCGCGTGGACCTGCGCACAGGCGGGCGGTGCGCCGATCGGGCGGTGGTGGGTTGTGGGGGCGGGCGGGACACGCCCCCACAACGGGGGTCGGCGGGCCGGGCCTCAGACCGGCGGTCGCCGGGTTCACTTGATCTCGATCATGTGCGCACCTCCCGGGGTCTGGCCGGTGCTCGGCGGCGGATGGCGGGTTCACGGCGGGGTCACTTGATCTCGATCATGCGGACACCTCCTCGGGTGCCTGGCCGGTGTGTTCGGCGGGGGTGGCGGGAACGCCCGTGCGGGCGCCCGGGTCGGTGTGGGCCAGCACGGCGGCGGCCTCGACCGCGCGCACCACGGCCTCGGTGTCGGCGGCGGTGAAGTACCGGGTGTCCACCGACAGCACGAAGTCGACGACCGCCTCGCCGGTGGCCGGGTCGACCGGGTCGTCGATGTGCAGGTACAGCTTCTGCCTCGGCATCCCCGGTTCGCCCTCCCAGTGCACCTGCGACCGCTCCAGGGCGGCGGCCAACTGCTGCGGGGTGGGGTCGGGGGCGTCCTCGGCGATGCGGTCGGCGGCGCGGCGGTCGTTGTAGAAGCAGGAGTAGTCGAACGGGGTGCCCAGTTCGCCGTTGACCCGGGCCAGGACCTCGTCCTGGTGGTTGGGGTCGTAGTAGGCGTGCTTGTAGGCGTTCATCGTGCTGCGCGCCGCCCTGGCGACCGCCTCGGCCATCGTGGTGTCGCCGACGTCGATCAGGTACGGGCTGATCTGGACCAGGGTGCTCACCGACCGGGCGAAGCCGGGGCGGAAGCGGTTGCCGACCATGAGCATCGCCAGCACCGGGTTGGACCCGGTGACCCGGGCCAGGCCGACCGCGAAGCAGGCCAGCAGCACCGCCGAGGTGCTCACCCCGGACCGGCGGGCCACCGCATCCACGGCGAGCCGGGTGGCGGGCGAGCGGTAGCGGATCATCCGGTACGGCACCGGGTCGGTGTGCCGGGGCGGGCCGAACCGGCTCACCGGGGCGGTGCGCAGCACCCGTTCGAAGTGGCGCAGCGCGGCTGCGGACTGGCGCAGCGCGGCGGGCCGCTGTTGCTGCGCGGCCTGTTCCAGCGGCGACACGGCGTCGAGGTCCGGGCCTTGCCCGGTGGTGGGGTCTCGGGCGGCCATGTCGGCGATGAGCGCGGCGAGGCCGCCCGCGTCCATGGACAGGTGCAGGTAGACCGCGACCATGTGGGTCAGCTCGGTGCCGACGCGGACCACGCCCATCCGCACCGGCCACTCGTGCTCGTAGTCGAACGGGACGGTGGCGTAGCGCTCCTCCAGGGCGGCGGCAACTTCGGCCGGGTCGGTGCCGCCCGCGTCGACGACCTCCAGGGGTACCTCGCCCTCGGCCGAGCAGACCTGGAGCGGGTCGGCGCCCGCGCGCAGGACGAGCCGGGTGCGCAGCGCCGGGTGCCTGCGCATGATGTAGGCGAGCAGGTCGGTGAGGTCGGCCACGGTGAGCCCGAGGCCCGCGATCGAGGTGGACCCGCCCGTGGTCCGGGATTCGCCGGACCCGGCGATGGCCTGCCAGATGCCGATCTGCCCCCAGGTCAGCGGTCCGGTGCCCGCGCCGCCGCCGCGGAAGGGGACCGGGACCCGCTCGACCGCCGGGAGTGTTGGCATCACGTGCCCCAGCCCGACTTCTTCAGCACCGAGCGGACGGCGTCGGCGATCTGCTCGCGGGTCGGCTGCAACACCGCGTCCAGTTCCGGGGCGGCGCCCACGACCGCGCCGTCCGGTCTGCTCACCCGCTTCGGCGGCACCCGCAGCGGCAGTTCCTCCGCGGCCGTGGCCAGGACCTCCGCGCCCAGGCCGGAGAAGCGGTTGGTGTCGTCGGCGACGACCAGGCGCCCGGTGCGCCCGACCGACTCGGCCAGCAGGTCCCAGTCGAACGGGTACACCGTGCGCGGGTCGAACACCTCCACCGAGATCTCCCCGGCGAGGTCGTCGGCGACGGCGATGGCCTCGTGCACCAGGTGCCCGGTGGCCACCAGGGTCACGTCGGTGCCCGCGCGGTGGATGCGGCCCTTCCCCAGCGGGACGGGGACCAGGTCGGCGTGGTCGACGTCCTCGCGGACGCCCAGGCAGGCCAGCGGGCCGATCACCACCACCGGGTCGTCGTCGCGGATGGCGGTGGTGAGCAGGCCGTAGGCGTCGGTGGGGGTGGCCGGGAGGACCGTCTTGACACCCATGTGCGCGAACAGGCTGTAGGGCTGGTCGGAGTGCTGGGCGCCCCAGCCGGGCCGGTGCCCGCCCGCGGGCATCAGGTAGGTGACCGGGACGCTGCGCTGCCCGCCGCTCATCAGCAGGAACTTGTTGGCCTGGTTGGTGATCTGCTCGAACACCAGCAGCAGCAGGAACGGGATCTGGAACTCCACCACCGGGCGCCGACCGGCCAGCGCGGCGCCGGTGGCGAAGTTGGTGAAGCCCTGCTCCGACAGCGGCATCTCCAGCACCCGGTCGGGGCCGTAGCGGTCCAGGAAGCCCGAGGTGGTGTTGGTGAGGGCGAAGTTCATGTCCTCGCCCAGCACGAACACCGACTCGTCGCGGTCCATCTCGTCGCGGAGCGCGCGGTGCAGGGCCTTGAGGTACGACAGCTTGGGCACGGTGTCACTCCTCCCCGGCGGGGTTCACCGGACGAACCCGGGCCGCGGGCGCGGTCCGCCGGTGTGCAGGTGGTCGGTGGCGGTGGCCGGGTCGGGGTACGGGCTGGCCACGGCGAACCGGACCACCTCGTCGAGCCGCGCCTCGACCTCGGCGTCGACGCGGGCGCGCTCGTCCTCGGCGACCCGGGCCGCCTGGATCACCAGCGGGTCCCTGGCCAACCAACTGTCCATTTCGGACTGGTCGCGGTACTTGAGCCGGGTCTTCAGCTCGAACGTGTGGTGGCCGTGGTAGCGGTAGGTCCGCATCTCCAGCAGCGAGGGACCACCGCCGGACCTGGCGCGGGCCACCGCCTCGCGCACGGCGGCGTACACGGTTTCCGCGTCCTGCCCATCCACTGAGGACGAGGGGATGCCGAACGCCTCGCCGCGGCCGGTGACCGTGCCCGCGATGGCGGCCCCGGCGGGCAGGGTGGTGGCGTAGCCGTTGTTCTCGCAGACGTAGACGACCGGCAGCCGCCACAGCGCGGCGAGGTTGAAGCCCTCCAGCAGCGCGCCCTGGCTGACCGCGCCGTCGCCGAAGAAGCTCAGCACCACGCGCGGGGAACCCGCCGTCGCCGCGGCCCAGCCGATGCCCGCGGCGATGGCGGCGCCGTGGCCGACGGTGCCGGTGGCGTTGAAGACGTTCGCGGAGAAGTCCGACGGGTGGAACGACCCGCCGCGGCCGCGGTCGACCCCGGTGGCGCGGCCCGCCATCTCCGCCATGAGCCGGGCCGGGTCGCAGCCCTTGGCCAGCAGGTGGCCGTGGCCGCGGTGACCGGAGAGCACCACGTCGTCGGCGTCGAGGGTGGCGACGGCGCCCGCGGCGACGGCCTCCTGCCCGATGCACGGGTGGATGCCGCTGCGGATCTCGCCCGCCTTGACCAGTTCGACCGCGCGTTCCTCGAAGCGGCGGATGAACCGGATCGTCCGGTAGAGCGCCGCGCTGTCCGGTGCCGTGCTGTCGGCCCCGGTGCCGGGGGCCCGGTCGTGCAGGACGCTCACGTGGTCGCCTCCAGCACGGCCGCGGCGTCGTCGCCGTGCGCGTGGATCAGCGCCAGGGCCAGCCGTTCCAGGCCGAAGGCCAGGCACGCCGTGTGCGCGGGGGCGGCGTCGGCGGTCAGGTCGAAGGCGACGCCGAAGTGGTCCTTGTGGTGGTTCGCCGACGCCACCGCCTGCACCACGCCGTCGGCGACCGGCACCTTCAGCTCGAACTTGAGTTCCTGGAGGCGTTGCGCGGCCTGGAACACCTTCTTGCCCGGACCGAAGAACGGGTCGTCGGCCACCTCGACCACCGGCGCCAGCCCCAGGTCGGTGAACCACCGGCCGACCCGGTCGAGCCAGTCCGCCCGCCAGCGCAGGCAGTGCTCCTCGGCCCCGGCGGTGACCAGCTCCAGCATCCGGAACGAGCGCAGCCGCCCGGCCTCGCCGGTGGCCTCGTCGCGGAAGCAGGTGGCCTCCACGGTGACCTTGGCCGGGGTGTCGACGGCGGTCCCCGCGAGCGCGGCGTAGACCGGGTAGCAGGCGGCGGGCAGCAGCACCAGGTCCCGGATCTCCTGCTGGGCGTGCCAGTCGCCGCCCGCCTCGACCAGCGGCCGGAGCCGGGCCCAGCCCGACGCGGTGCCCCGGTAGCCGTGCACGGTGCCGAGCAGCTGCGGGAACGCCTCCACGTAGCCCGCGCGCTCGATGGTGGCCCGGGAGATCACCGGCGGGACGACCAGCCGCTGGAACGGCTCGGTCGCGGCCAGCCGGGCCACCCCGGCGCGCAGCGCGTCGACCACCCGCTCGAACGCCTCCGGGTAGAGGAAGACCCCGGGGACGGCGGTGGGGATCGGCAGGCCGCTCTCCGGGACCCGCGGCGGCACCGGGGCGGTGGGGTTCGCGTCGGGGATGGTGCTGGTCATGGGGTCTCCCGTTCGTGCCATCGGTGTGCGCGCACCCGGTACGGCGCCGTGCCCCCGACGGCGACGGCGGCGGCGAAGCCCGCGGGTGCGGTGAGGTCGCGGACCCGGTACCGGCCCCCGTCCGCCTGCTGGACCACGTCCCGGTCGAGCACCGCGCGGCGCAGGCCGGGGAACAGCCGCCCGCCCGCGGCCTTGACGCACGCCTCCTTGCGGGTGAGCAGGCGGGTGAGCAGGGCGGGGCGTTCGGCCGCGGCGGCGGCGCGCACCCGGTGCGCCTCCTCGGCGGCGAAGAACCTCTCGGCGGTGCGGACCGCGTCGGTGCGCAGCAGGCGTTGCAGGTCCACGCCGAGCGGCCGGTCGCGGGTGAGCGCCACCATGGCGACCCCGGCGGAGCGGGACAGGCTGACGCTGACCCCGGGCACCTCCGGTTTGCCGTGCGCGCCGATCCGCCAGCGCACCTCGGCCGGGGCCAGGCCCAGCCGCCTGCCGACGACGGCCCGCGCGGCGCCGTGCGCGGCGACGAACTCCCGGCGGCGCGGCGGGTCCAGCGCCGCGGCGCGGCGCCGCTCCTCGGGGTCGAGCACGCCTTCCAGCCGGTCCAGGACGGCGTCGGGGAGGTCGGGAACGAGCCAGACGTGCACGCTGGTCATCCGGCCACCGCCCGGGCGTCGGCGAGCGGGCGGACCGGGGCGGGCACGTCGAGCGCGGACAGGCTGAGCACGCCCGCCCCCGGCTCGTACTCGGCCAGCAGCACCAGTCCCTCCGGGCGCCCGGTGGCCAGTTCGTACCAGACCCCGGTGCAGGGCTGCCCCTCGGCGGCGACGACCACGTCCGCGACGGCAGGGGGCAGCAGCCCGGCGAGCCGGGCGCAGGCGATGAGGGTGGTGTCGGCGCGGTCGCCGCGCAGCGCCGCGACCTCGGCGGCCAGCACCGCCGCGACCCGGGCGGGCTCGACCGCCGTGCGCTGGCGGACGGTCAGCGGGGCGCCTTCGGTGTCGAAGCGCAGCCCGACCGCGGTGTGCCGGTCCGGCAGCGGCGCGGGGACGGCCAGGTCGTAGTGCAGCGCGGACTGCTCCACCACCAGCAGCACCGCCCGGGAGCAGGCGCCGCTGGCGAAGTAGGACTCGATCAGCCGCACGGCGGTGAAGGCCGCGGCGGAACCCTGGTCGCACACGGCGAACGCGGCCGGGCGGCCGGGGCAGCGGTCGCTGAGGTGGGCCGCGGTGGACCGGCCCAGCCGCAGGTCGTGCAGGGCGTAGGCGAGCACCAGCAGGTCCACCGGCTCCCGGTCGCCGACGAGGTCGGGCAGCAGCGCCTCGGCCATCTCGCCGAAGGAGTGCCCGGCGCCGTCGGCGAGCAGGTCCTCGCGCAGACCGGTGCCGAACGGGCGGACCAGGTCGGCGAGGAACGGGCGCAGCGCCGGGTCCCACGCGGTCGGCGAGGTGTCGGTGAACACCCTGCCGAGCGCGCCGGACAGCCGCGGCGCGGCGGCGGCCACCGCGGGGGGCGGGCCGACGGTCAGCATCACTCGTCCGCGACGGTGTGCGTGGCGACGTACTCGGCCAGGGTGGCGACGGTCTCCAGGTCGGCCTGGTCGATGTCCTCCACGTCGATCTGGAGCTCCAGGGTGTCCTCCAGCTCCAGCAGCAGCTCCAGCGTGCCCGCCGAGCTGAGGCCCAGCTCGCTGAAGAGCCGGGTGCCCGGGGTGAGGTCGGGGACCTCGCGCTTGAGCACCCTGGGCAGCAGCAGGCCGATGCTCTCCACGACCTGCCCGCGCAGGTCCGCAACCTGTGTCATCGGTTCCCTCTCGCTCTCACGCCGTCCTGGTCCGTGTTGTCCTGGTCTGCGCTGTCTTGGGTCGGCCCGTCCGGGTCGCGTCGGAGCACCATGGCCGAGAACGTGGCGCCCAGGCCCGCGGCGCCGACCAGGTACCGGTCGCCCGGTGCCAGCCGCCCGCCGTCGACGGCGGTGCGGTGGTTGAGGAACGGGTCTGCGGCGAAGCTGTGGCCGACGACGGCGACGTTGTCCAGCACCACCCGCCGCACCGGGAACCCGATCCGCTGGCACACCCGCCGCCAGGAGACGGCGTTGACGTTGTGCGGCAGCAGCAGCGCGATGTCGTCCAGGGTCAGCCCGGCCTTGTCCACGGCGGCCAGCAGCACCTCCGCCAGCAGCCGCGGGTACTCGTCCTGGAACCGCACGGCCAGGTCGCGGTCGACCCGGAGCCTGCCGTCGAACTCGCCGTGCGCGCTGGTGGCGTAGGCGAGCAACCGGTCACCACGCCCCGGTCCGTCCCCCGTGGACACCAGTGCTGCGGCGGCGCCCTCGCCGAAGATCGCGGTCTCCGGCACGAGCTGCGCGTCCGGGGTGTAGGTCTTCTCCCCCGCCAGCACCAGGGCCAGCGCGTCCGGGTCGCCGTCGGCGGCGAGCATCCGGCCCACCGCGTCCACGGCGAGCAGGCCGGTGGCGCACGCCTGGTGGGTCAGGGTGAACGACAGGGCGTGGTCGAGCCCGAGCGCGCGGCACAGCTCGCGCAGCGGGTTGTGCGGGTAGGGCACCGCGACCGGCATCCCCCTGGCGTGCACCACGTACCTGACCCGGTGCTCGTTGCCCGCCAGTCCGTCGAGGCGCGCGGCGGCGGCGAGCAGCAGGTCCAGCAGCGAGCCGCCCGGGTCGAGGCGGACCTCGGCCAGGCCGTGGAAGCGGCGGAACAGCCGGACCTGCCGGTCGCTGAGGCCCAGCCGGTCGGCCAGGTCCTCGATCGGGAACCCGGTCGGCGGCAGGTGCGCGGCGACCTCCAGCAGCGCCGTCACGCGACGGCCCCGCCGGGGTCGGTGGCGGCGGCCACGAGCACCGACTCCACCTCGGTCAGCACGCCCAGCAGGGCGGCGGGCGAGGCGCGGTGGGTGTCACCGGCCAGGCCGAAGCGCAGCGCGCCGGGTTCCTCGTCGATGTTGAGGTAGAGCAGCGGGCTCGGCCTGTCCGTCCACTTGGTCCACTCGTGGGTCGACAGCGCGCGGGCGGCCTCGATCTCGGCGGGGGTGGCGACCTCGGCGAACCGCTCCTGCCTGCCTGGCGGGCGGCGGTCGTTGAAGTAGCAGTCCAGCTCGACCGGCACGCCCAGGTCCTCCTTGACCGAGGCGACCATGGCGGCGCGCTGCTCGGGGTCGTAGTAGGCGTACTTGTAGGTCACCACGGCCGCCCGCCGGGCGCGGGCGACCGCCTCCGGGAAGGTCGCGCCCGCGAGGTCGATCAGCAGCGGGCAGGTCTGGGCCATGGTGCACACCGAGTCGCGCACGGCATCGCGGAAGCGGTTGCCGACGGCCAGTTGCAGGGCCACCGGGTTGTTGCCGATCGTGGTGGCCAGCGCGGTGGCGAAGGCGGCGAGCAGCACCGGGGAGGTGTCGGTGGCCAGCCGGGCGGCGATCGCGCGGCCCGCCAGCAGGGCGGCGGGCGAGGTGAACTCGACGGTGCCCCAGCGCGGGGAGCGCGGGTCGTCGGAGGTGCCCTCGACGCGCAGCGGGGACACGGTGCGCAGCACCCGCTCCCAGTAGTCCAGCGCGGAGGCGCTGTTGCGGCGCACGTGCGGGCGCTGCTGCTGGCGGGCCAGCTCCAGCGGCTGCACGGCGGTCAGCGGGACCGTGGCCGCACCGGTCTCGGGGTCCATGGTGGCCAGGTCGGCGATGAGCGCCTCCATGCCGTGCGCGTCGAGCGCCAGGTGGTTGTAGACGGCCACCGAGTGGGTGGGGGTGCCGTCGACGACGACCACGCCCATCCGCACCGGCCACTCCTTCGCGGAGTCGAAACCCGTTGCCTCGTAGCGCTTGCGCAGTTCCACGGCCACCGCCGCCGGGTCGCGGTCCCCGGCGTCGACGACCTCCAGGCCGATCGTGCCGGAGGCGAAGACCTCCTGGCGCGGGCCGCCGTCGGGGGCGTCGAACCGCAGCAGCGTGCGCAGCGACTGGTGCCTGCCCATGACGTAGCGCAGGACCCGGGTGGTGTGCTCGACGGTGATCCCCGGCGGCAGCTCCACGATGCCGCCCATGGTCTCCGACTGCCCGGTGAGCGCGATCGCCCGCCACACCGTGCGCTGCCCCCAGGTCAGCTCCCCCACCCCGGCGCCCGGTCCGTGGAAATCGACGAGGATGGTGTCGCCCATGTGGTTTCTCCCCCGCCGGACAATTCGTTCTCGGGGGCATTCTCAGCAGCGGACTCCGACCGTGTCAATACACCGATCGCCAGCCGCCGGGTGCCGAATGGCGGCGCCGCAGAACTTTCTCGTGACGGCCGCGTGAGTCCTGGGGTACCTTCCGCGCAAGCGAGGGAAAGGGTCTGGCGATGTGCATTTCCCACGAGATCGCCGGAATGGTCCGACAGGTCGCGCAATCCTGCGGCGGGCAGGTGTCGGGCATTGGGCCGAACGCCACCCTGGAGGGCGACCTGCGGTTCGACAGCGTCGACCTGGCCGCGCTCCAGGCGGCCCTGGCCCGCCGGTTCGGGCCGGGGGTGGACCTGCCCGCGCACGTCAACGCGCTGCCGCTGGAGGCGATCATCGGGCTGACCGTGGCCGACGTCGTCGACTACGTGCGCGCGGCGGTCGCCGCGTGAGCCGGTTCCTGCTGGTCGTGCCGCCGCTGGCCGGGCACGTCAACCCGGCCCAGGGCATCGCCGACGCGCTGGTCGCCGACGGGCACGAGGTGGCCTGGTGCGGGTCGGAGGCGGTGCTGCGCCCGCTGCTCGGTACCGCGGCGACGGTGTTCCCCACCGGGTCGCGGCTGCTGCGACCGCAGTCCGACCACGGGTTGGCGGCGGTGAAGTCGGTCTGGGAGCGGTTCATCGTCCCGTTCGCCACCTTCACCCTGCCCGCGGTCGAGCGGGCCGCCCGCGAGTTCCGCCCGGACGTGCTGGTGGTCGACCAGCACTGCCCGGCGGGTGCGCTGGTGGCCCACCGGCTGGGCCTGACCTGGGCCACCGTGGTCGCCTCCACCATGGACCTGGGGCACCCGCTCTCGGCGATGCCGCAGGTCACCGCGTGGATCGAGGAGCGGCTGCGCGGCCTGTGGGCCAAGGCGGGCCTGCCCGCGCACGCCTACGCCGACCCGCGCTTCTCCCCGCACCTGGTGCTGTCCTGCGCGGCGGGTCCGCTCGCCGGGCCGGGCCCGTTCCCGGACCACTTCGCCCTGGTCGGGCCCACCGTGGGCACCCGCCCGGACCAGCCGGACTTCCCCTGGGAGTGGCTGGGCGGGCGGGCCGGGGTGCTGGTGTCGATGGGCACCCTGGCCGACGACATCACCGCGCGCTTCCTGCGCGAGGCGATCGCGGCGCTGGCCCCGCTGGGCGAGCGGATGCGGGCGGTGGTGGTCGCCCCGCCGGAGGCGCTGCCGCCGCTGCCCGCGCACGTGCTGGCCCGGCGCCGGGTGCCGATGCTGGACCTGCTGCCGCGCATGTCGGCGGTGCTCACCCACGGCGGGCTCAACACCGTCAGCGAGGCCCTGGCCGTCGGGGTGCCGCTGGTGGTGGCCCCGATCCGGCACGACCAGCCGATCAACGCCGCCCGGGTCGTCGGCGCCGGGGCGGGGGTGCGGGTCAACTTCGCCCGCTCGACCGCGCCGGTGCTGCGCGCGGCGCTGACCGGGGTGCTCGACGACCCGGCGCTGCGAGCGGGCGCGGCGGCGGTCCGCGACGCCTTCGCCGCGGCGGGCGGGGCGCGGGCCGCCGCCCGGCACCTGGCCGAACTCGCCGCGGCACCCGGACCGGCAGCAGAACCGACACAGCGGGCCCAGGCCCACCGGAGCAGGAGCGCGTGATGATCGAGGTCAGCGGGTTGCGCAAGTCGTTCAGCGTCGGCAAGCGGGGCAAGACCCGCGAGGTCGAGGCGGTGCGCGGGGTGGACCTGGCGGTGGCGGAGGGCGAGATCTTCGGCTTCCTCGGCCCCAACGGCGCGGGGAAGACCACGACCCTGCGGATGCTGTGCACCCTGCTGGAACCCGACGGCGGCACGGTCACCATCGCGGGCGCCGACCTGCGCGGGGAGCCGGGCCTGGTGCGCCAGCGGGTCGGCTACGTCGCCCAGGGCGGCACCACCACCGACGAGGTCACCGGCCGCGAGGAACTGGTACTGCAGGCCAGGATGTACGGCATCGGCAAGGCCGAGGCGGTCGAGCGCACCGAGAAGGCGCTGGTGGCCTTCGAGCTGGCCGACTTCGCCGACCGGCTCTGCCGCACCTACTCCGGCGGGCAGCGGCGCCGGGTGGACATCGCCATGGGCATCATCCACGGCCCCCGGGTGCTCTTCCTCGACGAGCCCACCACCGGCCTGGACCCGCAGTCCCGGGCGCACCTGTGGGACGAGGTGCGCAGGCTGCGCGACGAGGGCATGACCGTCTTCCTCACCACGCACTACCTGGACGAGGCCGACGCCCTCTGCGACCGGATAGCGATCATCGACCACGGGGAGATCGTCGCGGCGGGCACCCCGGCGCAGCTCAAGCACGAGGTGGCCGGTGACGTGGTCACCGTCGGGGTCAACGGCTCCGGCCCGCGCGCCAGGGAGCTGTTCGGCGACCGCCCCTACGTGCGCAAGCTCGACCTGGACGAGCGCGGCGGGCTGCGCCTCTACGTCGACGACGCGACCACGGCGATGCCGCAGATCATGCGCGTCCTCGACGCCGACGACATCGCCTTCGACACCCTGGAGCTGCACCGGCCCAGCCTCGACGACGTGTTCCTGATCAAGACCGGCCGTTCCCTGCGCGACAAGTAGCAGCGGGCACGACGACGAGGAAGCGAGACCCCCGGACATGAAGTTCCTCCGCGACACCTGGCTCGTCTACCAGCGGCAGATGCTGCTCGTGCTGCGCACCCCGGCGCGGCTGGTGATCGGGTTCGTGCAGCCCATCACCTACCTGGTGCTGTTCGCCCCGCTGCTGAAGACGGCGCTGGCCCCCACCGGCGCCACCACCTACGCCGAGGCGTACCGGGTCTACGTGCCCGGCCTGCTGGTCGTGCTGGTGCTGCTCAGCGGCTTCTTCGCCGGGTTCGGCCTGCTCGCCGAGCTGCGCTCCGGGGTGATCGAGCGGTCCAGGGTGACCCCGGTGAGCAGGTCCGCACTGATCCTGGGCCGGGCGTTCTCCGAGGTCACGACGCTGATGGGGCAGGCGGTGGTGATCACCGTGATCGCGCTGCCGTTCGGGCTGAGCGTGCACGTCGGCTGGCTGCTGCTGGCGTACCTGATGCTGGCGCTGATGGCCCTGATGGCGTGCGCGTTGTCCTACGCGATGGCCATGCTGATCCCCAGCCCGGCCGCGCTGGGCCCGATCATCAACGCGGTGTCGCAGCCGCTGTCGCTGCTGTCGGGGGTGCTGCTGCCGCTGACGCTGGCCCCGGCCTGGCTGGTGACCATCGCCGAGTGGAACCCGATCTACTGGACGACCAACGGCACCCGGGCGCTGTTCACCGGCTCCCCCGGCGACCCGGTGGTGTGGCAGGGAATGCTGATCGTGATCGCGCTGGCCGCCCTTTCGGTGTTCTGGGCGACCCGGATGTTCGCCAAGCAGATCCGATAGCGGATTTTTCGCGCGGAAACAGCCCGGCCGCCTCCCGGCCGGGCTTTTCCGCTTTTCCCGGGTCAGGCCCGCCAGAGGACGGGGCAGAATTCCGGGTCGGTGTAGTCGGGATTTCCGGCGGCGTCGCGGCGGACGAGGACGTCGTGGTTGTAGACGACCGGTGAACCGTCGGGCCGGTGGTATTGCCGCCACCGGTTGTCGCCGTCCTGCAGGTGCAGCGACACCGCCCGGCGCGGGGAGGGCGCCAGGTTCGGGCCGCTGCCGTGGTAGGTGCGGCAGTGGTGGAAGCTCACGTGCCCGGCGGGGATGACCACGGGCACCCTGGCCACCTCGGCGCCGTTGTGCGCGGCGTTGGCCACCAGCAGCGCCTCAAGTTCGGCCTTGTCGCGGGCCGCGAAGTGCCGGGTGGAGTCGTCGCCGGGGACCTCCGCCCACCGGTGGCTGCCGTCGACCACGGTGATGGTGCCGTTGACGACCGCGCAGTCGTGGAACGGGATGAACGCGGTCAGCATCCGCTCGGAGGTGCAGGTCTGCCAGTAGTGCCGGTCCATGTGCCATGGCACCAGGTTCGACGGCTCGTCCGGCCGCGGCGGCTTGAGGATCAGCGTGCTCTGCCAGATCCGGATCTCCTCGGCCCCGGCCAGCCGGGCGGCGACGGCGCCGATCAGCGGCTTGCGCAGGATCGAGCCCAGTTCGTCGTGCAGGTGGTGGACGTAGTCGTTGTGCCGCTGGACGTCCGGGCCGTCCTCGGGCGTCCAGTAGGCCAGGTTCGGCGGGCGCACCGGGAGTTCGCGGTCGGCGCCGTGGGCGTAGAACCGTTCACCGGCGTCGACGAGGGCGGCGACCTCGTCGTCGGTGAACAGCTTGCGGCTGAGGTACCAGCCGCGCCGCGCGTACTCGGCCACCTCGGCGTCGGTGGGCAGCAGCGCCCGCTCGACCTCGGACAAGCCGTGGGTGTCGGTGAGTTCAGCGGTCATGGGGGTCCTCCCCGGTCAGCGGGTCGCGGTCGGTGTCGGGGCGGCGGCCCGCTCGCGTTCGACGGCCTCGTAGAGGGCCTTGATGTTGGCGCTGCCGAAGGTCAGCGCGCCCAGCCGCTCGATCAGCTCGAAGAACAGGGTGCGGCGCGGGTGCGTGCTCTGGGCGAAGATCTGGAACAGCTCGCCCTCGGTGTCCTGGTCGACCAGCACGTTCAGCTCGCGCAGCACGTCCACCGGCACCGCGACCCGCCCGACCCGGCGCTCCAGCTCGTCGTAGTAGGCGCCGGGGGTGGACAGGAAGCGGACCCCGCGCTCGGCCAGGGTGCGCACGGCGGTGGCGATGTCGGCGGTGCCGAACGCCAGGTGCTGCACGCCCGCCCCCTCGTGCGCGGCCAGGAACGCGTCGATCTGGCCGGGCAGGGCGGTGGTGTCGGGCTCCAGCAGGGTCAGCGTCACCTGGCCGTTGGGGCTCTGCACCACGGTGGAGTTCATCGCCTGCGACCCGACCTGGATGTGCTCGGTGAACACCTGCCCGAACCCGAGGACCCGCTCGTAGTGGGCCACCGTGGACAGCAGCTCACCGGCGGGCACGCACACCGCCACGTGGTCGATGGTCTCCAGCAGCTCCAGCGGGCTGCCCGCGCCGCCGTCGGCCGGTTCCACCCGCTCCAGCAGCGCGTCGGCGCGGACGAAGGTGTGCGCCACGTCGCCGAAGCCGCCCATCCGCCCGCCGGGCCCGACGACCGCGCCCAGCCCGACCGCCTCGGCCGTGGCCGCGTCGGGGTCGTCCACGGCGAGGGCGATGGTGGCCAGGCCGTCGCCGTGCCTGGCCACGTAGGCCGCGGCCGGGTGCCCGGCGTCGGTGGCCTCGGTGAGCAGGACGCGGATGGCGCCCTGGGTCACCAGCACCGACCGGCTTCCCGGCCCGGTCAGCCCGCCGCGCACCCGGAAGCCGTAGTCGGCGCAGAACGCGGCCGCCGCGTCGTCGGCGTCGCCGACGTGGAACTCGACGTGATCGATGGCGTGAACGTGCATGGCTGATCCTCTTGCTCTGCGCTGCTGCGGTTGGTGTGGCGGGGTCGGGTGGCGTCAGTGCGGGGTCGGCGCCGTGGTGCGGGTGCGGGTGGTGGTCGGGGCTCCCAGGAGCAGGCTCACGTTGTGCCCGCCGAAGGCGAAGGAGTTGCTCAGCGCCGCCCGGACCGCGCCGGTGCGCGGGGCGCCGCGGACGTGGTCGAGCGGGCAGGCCGGGTCGGGGTCGTCGAGGTGGTGGGTCGGCGGGAGCACGCTCTCGGCGATGCTCAGCGCGGTGGCGGCGGCCTCGACCGCGCCGGAGCCGCCGAGCATGTGCCCGGTCAGCGCCTTGATGGAGCTGACCGCGGGCCCGTCGTCGCCGAACACCGCGCGCAGCGCCAGCGCCTCCGCCGCGTCGCCGAGCGGGGTGGAGGTGCCGTGGGCGTTGACGTGGTCCACGTCGGACGGGCGCAGGTCCGCGTCGGCCAGGGCCCGGCGCATCACCGCGGCGGCGCCCGCGCCGTCCGGGCGCGGGGTGGTCGGGTGGTGGGCGTCGGTGGTCACGCCCCAGCCGAGCAGCCCGGCGTAGGCGGCGGCGCCGCGGGCGTCGGCGAACTCCGGGCGCTCCACCACCAGCACCCCGGCACCCTCGGCGAGGACAAAACCGTTGCGCCGCTTGTCGAACGGCCTGCTGGCCCGGCCGGGGTCGTCGGCCCAGCCGCGGGCGAGCGCGCGGGCGTTGCCGAACGCGGCGGCGATCGTCGGGTGCAGCGGGGTGTCGACGCCGCCGCAGACGACCACGTCCGCGTCGCCGGAGCGCAGCAGCCGCAGCGCCTCGGCGATGGACTGGGCCCCGGCCGCGCAGGCGGTGGCCAGGCAGGCGCTGTGGCCGCGCACACCGTGCTTGATCGCGATCCGGGCGGCGGCCATGTTCGCCAGCATCCCAGGCAGCAGGTACGGGGTGACCTTGGCCCGGCCGCCGGACGCCCGCAGCTGCGCGTACCGGTCGTAGGTCTCCAACCCGGCCCCGCCGGTGGAGACCACCACGGCCACCCGCTCGGGGTCGACGTCGGTGCCCACGGTGATCCGGGCGTCGGCGAGCGCGTCGTCGGCGGCGGCCATGGCGTAGAGCACGAACCGGTCGACCGCCAGCGACTCCCGCGGCGGCAACACCTCGGCGGCGTCGACGTCCGGCCCGATCCCGGCGGCCTCCACCAACCCGGCCAGCGGGTGCCCCTCGGGTGGGGCGACGACCCCGGAGCGCCCGACGCACAGCGCGTCGAACACCTCGCCCGGCTTGCGGCCGACCGGGGTGACGAGCCCGATGCCGGTGACCGCCCCCGCTCGGTTCACCGGGCGCCCGGGTCGGCCAGGTACCGCTCGCGCAGCGCCACCTTGCGCACCTTGCCCGTGGGGCCGAGCGGGATCTGCGCGTCGTCGACCACGACCACCTCGCGCAGCGTGGCCGCGACGTCCTCGCCCAGGGCCGCGCGGACGGCGGCGGTGCGGTCGAGCGCGGGGTCCGCGGCGGCGTCGAGCTGCAACAGCACGTCGGTGACCACACCGGTCCCGGTCCGCACCGCCACCACCGTGCAGTCGGCGACGTCGGGGCAGGCGTTGAGGACGCGCTCCTCGGACATGGCGGTGTAGAGCCGCTTCCCGCCGCCGAGGTCGACCGAGTCCACGACCCGGTCCACGTGGTAGAAGTAGCCGTCGGCGTCCCGGTAGACCGCGTCGCCGGTGAGGAAGTAGCCGCGGACGCGGGTGCGGTGGGTGGTCACCGAGTCGTTCCAGTACCCCAGCGACAGCGTCGGCGACTTGGTCGCCAGCTCACCCACCTCCCCGTGCGGCAGCTCGTTGCCCCGCGCGTCCACCACGATCGGCTCGGCGAAGGCGTGCGCGCGGCCGATGCAGCGGCCGTAGCGGTCGGTCTCGGTGGTGTGGGTGTTGTGGAAGTGCGAGTGACCCATCTCGCTGGAGCCCAGGCCGTCGATGAACACCGACCCGGGCAGGCGGACCAGGCCCTCCCGGGTGAACACCGTGCGGTGACCGTGGGAGATCAGCCTGCGGATGTGCGCCTCGTGCGCGCAGTCACCGGTGTTCCACCACAGCGACACCGAGTCCAGGTCCCGGCCGCGCAGGTCGGTCTTGGCCATCTCCGACCAGGTCGCGGCGAAGCCGAACACCCCGGTCGGGCGCCACCGCTCGATCGCCTCCACCACCGACCGGCCGGTCTGCTCCGAGAGCGCGAACAGCTCGCTGCCGCTGCACAGGGCGAGGTTGAGCGCGATCAGGGTGGCGGCGTGCGGGGCGGGCAGGGCGGAGAGGACGCGCTCGATGCCCTGGGCCTTCGGCATCCGCAGGCGGTGGCGGATCGCGGCGAAGAGGCTGGAGTGCGAGTGCGCGACCGCCTTCGGCACCCCCGTGGTCCCGGAGGAGTGGGTGATCGCCACCGGGTCGTCCCCGTGGAACCGGTACGCCTCGGGCGCGTCGGCGGGGTCGCCGGTGCCGAGGGTCTCGACGGGGGTCAGCCCCGACAACCCGGTGCTTGACAGCGCGGCGCGGCGGCTGGCGTCGGCCAGCACGGTGACCACACCCACCCGGTTGAGGTATAGAGCGGTGATCTCCGGTGACACCCCGGCGTTGACCAGGGCCGGGATCGCGCCGAGGCGGGCCAGGGCGAGGAAGGTCAGGACGTTCTCCCCGACGCTGCTCGCGGTGACCCCCACCGGGTCGCGCATCCCGATGCCGCGCGCGTGCAGGGTGGCGGCGCGAGCGCGGACCAGCTCGTCGAGGCGGCGCACGGGAACCGCCGTCCCGGCGGGCACACCGTCGACCTCGCGGTCGAAGGTGAGCGCGGGCCGGTCCAGGTCGAGGTCGCGCTCGACCAGCGTGGTGAGCACGTTGCCCGCGCCCAGCCCGGTCTCGGCGGCCAGTGCCGCCCGGATGCTCGTCATACCCGTCCCTCCGCCATCACCAGCAGCGCCTCCGCGCCACCGGTCTGCTCCCCGCCCTCGCCCAGCTCGGCCACCACGACCACCGCCTCGTCCGCGTCACCCGCGTCGAACAGCAGCTCCGCGCACGCCAGCGCGTCGGCCATCGGGTCGCCGGTGGGGCTCACGCACACCACCGGACCCCCCAGTCCCCACCGGGCCGCGACGTGCCCGAGCACGGCGTTCGGGTTGGACTGGAAGAACAGCAGCGGCGGCACCCGGCGCCCGGCCGCCACCGCCTCGGTCACGATCCGCAGGGTCGTGGTGTCCCCGCGCGCGCTGGCCAGCACCAGCCCGGTGCGCGCGGCCCGCGCCGGGTCGGCGGGCGGCTCGCCGTGGTGCACCCGCAGGCAGCGCTCGGCCACCGCGGCCACCAGCGGGGTGAAGTCCGACAGGATGAACCCGGGGATCGACGGCAGCGTGTCCACGTCGGACTCCGGCCACCTGGCGTCGACGACCCGGGCACCCGGGTTCGCCTCGGAGGTCTCGACCACGGCGCCGGTGGCGGGCCGGGGGTGGGCCGGGGGTTCGACCGCGGTGGTCCGGGTGCCGGTCACGGCGCACCGACCAGCAGCGCGGTGTTGGCCCCGCCGAACGCGGAGTTCAGGGTCAGCGCGTAGCGCGGCGCGGCGGCCCTGGGTTCGAGGACCAGGTCCAGCTCGCAGGCCGGGTCCGGGCCGAGGTACCCGGCGTTCACCGGCAGCCTGCCCTCGGTCAGCGCGAGGACGGTCACCACCAGCTCCACCAGCCCGGACGCCTCCAGCGCGTGCCCGTGCACGGACTTGGTGGAGCTGACCGGCACCGGCGCGTCGGCGAACACCCGGCGCAGCGCGGCCACCTCGGCGGCGTCGTTGAACTCGGTGCCGGTCCCGTTGGCGTTGACGTAGCCGACCTCGGCCGGGTCGATCCCGCCGCGCTCCAGGGCGGTCCCGATCGCGCGGGCCAGCCCGCCGCCGTCCGGGGCGGGCTTGACCACGTGGTGTCCGTCGCCGGTGCGGCCCCAGCCCTCGATCGTCGCAAGTGGATTGGAATCGCCTGCGGTGAGCAGCACCGCGGCCACCCCGTCGCCGAGGACCATGCCCTGGCGGCCCCGGCTGAACGGCCGCGCCCGGCCGTCGCGGGCCAGCGCCCGGCCCGCGTCGAACAGGCCGAACATGGCCGGTTCCACCAGGTACCCCGCCGCGACCACCACCCGCTCCGCCCGGCCGGTGCGCAGCACCGTGGCGGCGTCGGCCACCGCGGTGCTCGCCGCGACGCAGGCGTTGGTGTAGGTCCTGGGCACCCCCAGCACCCCGGTCGCGGCGACCACCGCGGCGGCCACCTCGGCGTTCGCCGCGTCGGCGTGCGCGGCGAGCAGGACCGGGGTGGCGGCCCGCTGCGCCGCGGTGAGCCCGGCGCAGACCTCCACGACGACCCCGGCCAGCTCCCGCGCCAGGTCCGGGTCCCCGGGCAGGGTGGCGGCCCGGTCGGTGCGGCGGCCCGCGGTGTCGAACCGGGTGACCGGGGTGAACGCGGGCGTGCCCGCGAACCCCGCGCCCACCAGCCCGGCGCCGCCCCGGCCGAAGCCGGTGCGCACCGCCACCGCCGACACCGCCACCCGCTCAGCCACCGGCCGCCGCCGGGAGCACCGCGCGCAGCGTGTCCACCGCCCCGGAGACCGTGGCCATGCCCGCGAACACCTCGTCGGTCAGCTCCAGCTCCACGCCGTAGCGCTGCTCGACCTGCGCCACCAGCCAGGTCAGCTCCAGCGAGTCCAGCTTCTCGCCGACCTCGCCCGGCGCGCGGTCGCGGTAACCGGCGACCATGGCCAGCACCGCGTCGCGGTCCGGCAGCGGGGGCCGCCCGGGGGTCGGGATCTGCGGGGCGGCCATCTCAGGCGGACGCCTCGGCCACCGGCAGCCGCGCCACGACCGCCGCCGCGTACTCGTCGAGGGTCATCAGCGCCAGCCCCTCGGCCTCCTCGTCGTCGAAGGCCACCCCGAACTCGTCCTCGACCCGGACCGCCAGCTCGGCCATCCCCAGCGACTCCATGTCCAGGCCCGCCGGGCCCAGCTCGCTGTCCCCGGTCACGTCGCCGACGTCGTAGTTCATGTCCGCCAGCGCGGCCACGACGAACTCGCGCACCTTGTCCCTCATCGGGTGTCCCTCCTCGTGCCGGACCTCATGCCTGGGCGGCGGTCGCCGCCACCGCGTCCGCCCGGTCCCGCGCGGCGCGCAGGACCGCGGGGTCGCGGACGATCTTCCCGGTGGCCGTCCTGGGCAGGGCGGGCAGCACCACCAGTTCGCGCGGGCGCTTGAACGGGGCCAGCCGCCCGGCCAGCGCCGCCTCCACCGCGGCCACCGCGCCGCCCTCGGACAGCGTGGTCCCGCCGTGCAGCGCCAGGTACGCGCGCACGGTGCCGTCGAACAGCACCACCGCCTCCCGGACGCAGTCCACCCCGGACAGGGTCTGCTCGACCTCGGTCAGGTCGACCTTGAGGCCACCCACGGAAATCTGCGAGTCCAGCCGCCCCAGCACGGTCACGTCCCCGGTCCCCGGGTCGACCGAGCCCGCGTCGCGGGTGCTCAACCAGCCGTCGACGAACCGGGTCGGGTCGGCCAGGCCGAGGTACGGGGAGGCGGGCATCCGCAGCCACAGCTCGCCGCCGCTGACCTTGAGCTCCACGCCGTGCGTCGGCCGCACCGCGGGCCACAGGTCGCCGTCGAGGTCGGTGGCGATCACCCCGACCTCGGTCATCCCGTACATGGTGCCCAGCGGCACGCCGAAGCGCTCGCGGAAGCGCGGCGGCACCTCCGGGCGCACCAGTTCCCCGGCCACGACCATGCGGCGCAACCGCGGGGCGGGCGCGGGCTCCGGGCCGGAGGTCAGCAGCTCGGCGTGGAACGGCACGCCGAGGACCGTCGCGGGCGTGTCGCCGTCGGCGACCGCGGCGAGGATGCCCTCGGCGGTGAGCCTGCGCGGGAACACCAGCTCGGCGCCCGCGTGCAACCCGTTGAGCAGGCCCCCGACCAAGCCGAGGACGTGCACCACGGAGGCCAGCACCACGACCCGCTCACCGCGCCGGGGGAACCCCGGCAACCGGTCGTAGCGGTCGAGTTCGGCCACCAGGTCCCCGGCGGTGCGGGCGATGACCTTCGAGGCGCCGGTGGACCCGGAGCTGAACTGCACCAGGGCGTGCGGGGTGCGCGCGGGCAGGCCGCCGGGGCGCGCGGAGACCGCGGACACGACCTCGGCGTAGCCGCACAGCCGGTGCCCCCGGGAGCTGACGACGTCCACGACGAACTGGGCGGCGACGCGGTCGAGCGCGCCCGTCACCTCGTGCTCGGTGAGCCGGTGGTCCAGCAGCGCCACCTGGGCGCCGATCCGCCACCCGGCGAGCAGGGTGGCCACGAACTCCAGCGACGGCGGCAGTCGCAACGCGACGGTGCCGCCCGCGGTCAGCCCGGCCGCGCGCAGCGCCGCCTCCCGCTCACCGACCACCGCGCGCAGGCCCGCCCGGTCGACCGGGGACGCCAGCCGCAGGCACACCTCGCCGGGGTCCCCGGCAAGCAGAACGGTGTCCACCCATTCCCCGGTGGAAATCGGGGGCGGGTTCGAGGATAAATCGGCGTGCGTCATCGAAACCTTTCATTGACCCGGGTGGGCCGAATGTCGCATCGACTCAATTACCGTCCGACTGGCAGGAACAATCGCATAGGGGCACGCCCGCGTCAATGTCGACCGTAAGGAGTAGCCCGCACTCGACCGTACGAACGTTTTCCCAGGTGTGACAGGGTGTTCACGGCCCGGCCCCGGCGGCGGCGAGCAGCGTAGAGTGACCGGGGCGAGCGGTGCGTGGCCGACGCCCGCAGCGGTGTGCAATTAACCGGATATCGACCATTCTCTGCACTGGAGGGCATTGTGCGTCCGAACGGCGCAATGGACGGCGGGAAAAAGGCGAAACCCGACCGGCTGGCCGACCACGCCGCCGCGGCGGCGGCCACCCTGCCGGGTGAGGTGTGGGACTACCTCGACGGCGGGGCCGGTGCGGAGTGGACACTGCGGGAGAACACCGCCGCCTTCGCCCGCCGCACCCTGCGCCCCAGGGTGCTCACCGACGTGTCCCGGGTGTCCCCCGCCACCACCCTGCTCGGCGCGGCGCTGCCGCACCCGGTCGGCATCGCCCCCACCGCCTACCACCGCCTGGCGCACCCGGACGGCGAGGTCGCCACCGCCACCGGGGCCTCCGGCGCGCTGTACGTCGTCAGCATGTTCGCCAGCACCCCGCTCGCCGACATCGCCGCCGCCGCGTCCGGTCCACTGTGGATGCAGCTCTACTGGCTGCGCGACCGGGCCGTGCTGCTCGACCTCGTCCACCGCGCGGAGGCCGCCGGGTTCGACGCCCTGGTCCTGACCGTCGACACCCCCGCCGTGGCCAGGCGACCCCGCGACGCGCGCAACGGGTTCACCGTGCCACCGGGGGTCGTGGCGGTGAACGTGGCCGCGTCGGTGATGGCGAGCAGCCACGTCGCCGAGGACGGCAGCTCCGCGATCGAGCGGCACTCGCGCGAGCAGTTCGACCCCCGCATCACCTGGGCCGACCTGGCGTGGTTGCGCGAGCGGTCACCGCTGCCCCTGGTGCTCAAGGGCATCCTGACCGCCGAGGACACCGGACTGGCCCGCGCGCACGGCGTCGACGCCGTCGTCGTGTCCAACCACGGCGGGCGCCAGCTCGATGGCGCCCCCGCCACCATCGACGTCCTCGCCGAGGTGGTCGACGCGGCGGCAGGCCTCCCGGTGCTGCTCGACGGCGGCGTGCGCAGCGGCCGGGACGCCCTGGTCGCCCTGGCCCTGGGCGCCCGGGCCGTGCTGCTGGGCCGCCCGATCGTCTGGGGCCTGGCGCACGCGGGCGCGGACGGCGTCCGCGCGGTGCTGGACCTGCTCGTCGACGAGCTGACCGAGGCCATGACCCTCACCGGCCGACCGACCCTCGCCGACCTCGACCGCAGCGCGGTCAGCGGGACCGGATGAACGCCGCCAACCTGCGCACCCCCTCCACCAGCTCCTCCGGGTCGACGTAGCTGCACGACAGGCGCAGCCGGTCGCGCCCACCGCCGTCGAGGTGGAAGGCATCCATCGGCGTCCACAGCACCCCGAATTCCCGCGCGGACACCTCCAGCGCGGCGGCATCGGCCGCGAACGGCACGGTCAGCACGGCGAAGAACCCACCCGCCGGGGTGTTCCACCGCACCCCCGACCCCGGCGGGAAGTGCCGCCCCAACTCGGCGAGCAACAACGCCATGTTGCGCCGGTAGAACGCGATCCCCTCCGCGTTCGCCTCCCGCAACCGACACCCCGACCGCACCAGCAACCCCCCGATCACCGCCTGGCTCAACGACGGGGTGTTCACCGTGGTCATGCTCTTGACCTGGGCCAACGCGTCGGCGAGCAGCGAGGTCGACCCATCGGCGGCCACCACCCGCTGATCGGCCAGCACGTACCCGAGCCGGGCACCGGGGAAGCAGGTCTTCGCGAACGACCCGATGTGCACCACCGACCGCTCCCGGTCGAGCGCCTTGAGCGTCGGCGTCCGCACGTCGGCGCCGGTGAAGAACCCGTACGGGTTGTCCTCGATCACCAGCACCCCCTCGGCCGCCGCCAGCGCCAACAGCCGCTCCCGCTGCGCCACCGACATGCTCGCCCCCGACGGGTTGGCGAAGTCGGGCACCAGGTACAGCGCCCTCGGCCGCCGCCCCGCCGCCCGCACCCGCCCGATCGCCTCGGCCACCCGCCCCGCGTCCGGCCCCGCGTCGGTCTCGGGCACGGGTTCCAGCGGGATGCCCAGCAGCCGAGCGGCCCCGGTGATCCCGACGTAGCAGGGGGAGGCGACCAGCAGCACGTCACCCGGGTCGGCGAACAGCGCGCGCAGGACCAGCAGCATCCCCTCCTGCGCCCCCACCGTCACCACCACGGCGTCGGCCGGGACGTGGATGCCCTCGTCGTTGGCCACGGTCCGGGCGATGAGGTCGTGGATCTGCCCCTTGGTGCGGCCGTACTGGAACAGCGCGGTGCGCACCTGCCCCCGGTCGAGGCCCTGGGCGTGCAGGTGGTCGCGGTAGGCGGCGAGGTTCTCGGCGATGCTGTCCGGGTCGAAGAGCTTCTCGTGGGGCCTGCCCGGGGCGAAGGAGATGGCCTCGGGGAAGCGGGCGGTCACCTCGTTGAGGAAGGTCATGGCCGACAGCAGCGGGTCGGACAGGCTGTGGTGCAGCTCGGCGAGCCGCAGATCAGCGGCGCGGAGTTCGACGGCGCGCGGGTCGGCGGAGGGCGAACCGAAGGTGCGGCTCTCGTCGGGGTGCGGGTCGGCCGCGCGGGGGCCGGGGTCCAGGCCGGTCATCCCGCGTCCGCCGCGAACGCCTCGCGCAGCCGGTCAGCGGCGGCCCGCACAGCCCGCCCGGCGGCGTCGACGGTGCCGAACATGGCGAAGAACCCGTGCGCCATCCCGTCGTACCGGGTCAGGTCGACGGCCACCCCGGCGTCCCGCAGCCGTTCGGCGTAGCGCTCCCCCTCGTCGCGCAGCGGGTCGTACTCGGCGGTGATGACCGTGGCCGGGGGCAGCCCGGAGAGGTCCGGTTCCTTGAGCGGCGAGGCCAGCGGGTTCTCCCCGTCCTCGGGGGAAGCCAGGTAGTGCCCCCAGTACCAGGCCACGGAGTCCCGGTTGAACAGGTACCGATCGGTGCTCTCGCGCAGGGACGCGGTGTCCGCCCGGTACTCGGTGTTGGGGTAGACGAGCAACTGGTGCACCAGCTTCACCCCCCGCTCCCGAGCCACCAGGGTCACCGCCGCAGCCAGGTTCCCCCCGGCACTGTCCCCACCCACAGCCACACGACCCGCATCCACCCCCAACTCCCCGGCGTGCTCCCCCACCCAGGCAGTGGCCGCAACACAATCGTGCACGGCGGCGGGGAACCTGTGCTCCGGGGCCAACCGGTACCCCACGGAGACGACAACGCACCCCGCCGCGTTCGCCAACCGCCTGCAAATGGCGTCGGCCGTCTCGATGGTCCCCAGCGTCCACCCCCCGCCGAAGAAGTAGACGAGCACCGGGAGCACCCCCGCCCCCGGCCGGTAGACCCGGAGCCGAATCCCCCCACCCGGCCCCGCGATCTCCCGCTCCCCCACCTCGGCCACGACCTCCCGAGCACCCTCATTGTCCTGAATGGACCGGAGGTCCTCGGCCCGCGCCTCGGCCAGGGTCAACTCGTAGAGCGGAACGACCCCGTTCTCCGCCCGAAGCTCGCGGTGGCGGAGAACCTGCGGATCCAAAGGCATGGGAGAACTCCCGGGAGAGGGGTGGGTGTGACCACGCGTGCGCCGCGGCCACACCCACACCGCACCCGGTCACACAAGCGGTGTGGACCGAAGGAAACTCAGACCTCGCGGACGCTGCGCATCGACAACACCTCCCGCCCACACCGGAACACATCCAACCGACGCGTGAGTATATGCAGGTCCCGATCCCCCGGTCGATACGCCGAAAACAGCAACCCCACCACTGCGCCGAACAGCCCATTAATCCACTGTGGACAGTGTTTCTCCACCGATTCCCCGAAGGGTCAGCCCGAGCCGGAAGTTCCGAAACCTCCCCACCAACCCACCCCGCAAGCCGTCGCCACCCAACCACCCGCCACCCTCCCGAACACCCGAAGATCCCACCCCGCGAACGCTCCCACCTCGCACCTCGGATCCCTGCGGCGCAACGCTTGCGCTGAATGAGTGACATGCCTTCTTCGCCCCGGGAAGCGGTGTTTCACTTGCCGTCACCAGACCGGTGATCCACCACAAACAGAGGACGAACCGCATGAGTGCAAGAGTCTTGATTCGCAGCTTCCTCGTTGCGGCAGCCGCCTCCGCCTCCGTGTTGTTCGGCGCGTCCAGCGCCCAGGCCGACCCGGGAGACGTCATCATCTGCGTGGAGCAGCCGGACGGCTCCCTGAAGTGCATGAGACTGGTACCGGTCGAGGAGGTCACGCCCGTGGTGACTTCGGTTCGCTGACCGATCAGGCACAACCCCCGCTCGGCGCGGTTGCCGCGAGGCGGTGGGGCCGCCGTCGGTCAGGACGTGCTGCTCGGAGCCCGGTCGGGCGCGACCGGCCGGGCTTGGGCCGCGTCGCGCCGCCCGGACACGCGAGGTGCCGACCACCGCTTGGTCCCCTCCCGCCCGCCGAGTGCGGCTCGGCGGGCAACAGCCCGGGCAACCGGGACCAGATCCCGGCACCAACGGCTCGATCCACTCCCGCAGACCATCCGAGACGATCCACGGCGGAAGCTCACCCCTCCTCGCGGAACTCATGACCCACAGCCGGGCACATCACCGCCACACGAGTCGACCACTCCGTCGGTGACTGTTGAACCACGGCAAGCGGAACCACGCGGGCACCGGAAAACCCCGGGCTCCACAAGCACGACCCCCTTCCCGCGAGACGTCGATCAAGCACATCCACCCACCCGACACCCCAGAAATGTCAGCTATCAAGATAGAAAATAACAAATAGAAATCACCGGCTCGCAGCCTCCGCCGGACCCCACCGCTAGGATCCGCCCATGACCGCCGCCTTCCCGCTGCACCGCACCACCAGCCCGACCCCCACCCCGGACCGGAACGCGATCCTGGCCGACCCGGGTTTCGGCACGCACTTCACCGACCACATGGCCTCCGCCACCTGGACCCCCGAGGCGGGCTGGCACGACCACAGGGTCGGCCCGATCACCCCGTACACCCTGCACCCCGGCGCCGCCGTGCTGCACTACGCGCAGGAGGTGTTCGAAGGCCTCAAGGCGTACCGGCACGCCGACGGGAGCGTCTGGCTGTTCCGCCCGGAGATCAACGCCGCCCGGTTCGCCCGGTCGGCGCGGCGGTTGTCGTTGCCGGAGGTGTCCGAGGTGGAGTTCCTGGCCAGCGTCGAGGGGCTGGTTCGGGCCGATGCGGAGTGGGTGCCCGCGTTCGGCGGGGAGCAGAGCCTGTACCTGCGGCCGTTCATGTTCGCCAGTGAGACGTTCCTGGGCGTGCGGCCCGCGCACCGGGTGGAGTACTCGGTGATCGCCTGCCCGGCGGGGATGTACTTCTCCTCGGGGTCGGGGGTGACGCTGTGGATCAGCACGACCTTCACCCGGGCGGCGGCGGGGGGCACCGGGGAGGCCAAGTGCGGCGGCAACTACGCGGCGAGCCTGGCCGCCCAGACCGAGGCGCACGAGCACGGGTGCGACCAGGTCCTCTACGTCGACGGCGTGGAGCACGAGTGGTTGGAGGAGTCGGGCACGATGAACGTGTTCCTGGTGACCTCCGGCGGTGAGCTGGTCACCCCGCCGCTGGGGACGATCCTGGAGGGCGTCACCCGCGACAGCGTGTTGGCGTTGGCGGCCGAGCACGGGCTGACCCCGGTGCAGCGGCCGGTGAGCGTCACCGAGTTGCGGGAGCGGTGCGCGGACGGGTCGGTGACCGAGGTGTTCGCGGCCGGGACCGCCGCGGTGATCACGCCGATCGTCGGGTTCAAGGGGGCCGACCTGGACGTGCGGGTGGGCGGTGGCGCCCCGGGGAAGACGACGCTGGCGCTGCGGGAGCACATCCTGGACCTCCAGTACGGCCGAGTGGCGGACACCCGCGGGTGGCTGCGCAGGGTCATGTGAGCGTTTCCCGGTCGGGAAACACCCTCACCTGCGGAAATGGCGCCGGGCGTGTCGCTCGTCGCTACGGTTGCGGCGGGTGGGCACGTAGGGTGTGCGGGGGCGAAAGGTGAGGGATGGCAGGGGACGAGGGCGTGCTCGGGATGCCGCTGACCGCGGGGATGGACGACGCCGAGGTCAGCGCCGGGATGTTGGCGGTGCAGTTCGCCGGGCTGACCAGGGCGCTGGTGGCGGCGGGGAGCGTGGCGGAGGTGCTGCGGCGGGTGGTGGCGGCCGCCAAGGAGGTCATCCCGGCGGCGGACATGGTGTCGGTGACGCTGCGCAGCCCGGACGGGAGCTTCCACACCCCCGTGGAGACCGACCCGGTGGCGGTGCAGCTCGACGAGCTCCAGTACGCCCTCGGCGAGGGGCCCTGCGTGGACGCGGCGGACCCGGCGGGGCCCGCCTACACCCTCAGCGACCACATGGCCGACGAGCCGCGCTGGCCCCGGTTCGGGCGGGCGGCGGCGGAGCGCGGCTACGGTTCGATGTTCGCGGTGGCCCTGCTGACCGACAACCGCCCGGTGTCCGGCGCCCTCAACGTCTACTCCGGGGGTCGCGGCACGCTGACCCCCGCCGACATCGACACCGGTCTCCTGCTGGCCACGCACGCCTCCCTGGCCCTGGCCCACACCCAGGCGGTGGAGGTCGCCGAGCTGCGGGCGGCCCAGTTGACCCGGGCGATCGAGACCCGGGACGTGATCGGCCAGGCCAAGGGCATCCTCATGCAGCGCAGGGGCATCGACGCCGACGAGGCCTACGAGGTGCTGCGGCGGACCTCGCAGCAGCTCAACGTGAAGCTGTTCGAGATCGCCGAGGCCCTCGCCTGCCGCGGCGCGGAACTCCAGTGACCCACTGAACCGGTGCGCGTGACCCCTACGGCCCCTTGCCCCGGCCCGTCGGACTCGCTTGGCTGGCGGACATGTCGGGACGACGGATAGCACTGGTGTTGACCGCGCTGCTGGGTGTGGTGGGGCTGGCCGCACCCGCCCAGGCGGCCCTGCCGACCGTGGACATGGAAGCGGTGCTCAAGGCCGCGCAGATCGACCCCCGCAGGCCGGACTCGGCGCTGACGCCGGGCAGCAGGGACAGCGTCCTGCTTGTCGAGCGGGCGCTGAACGCGAAGGGGCTGCTCACCTCGGGGTACGTGGACGGGCACTTCGGCACGAAGACGGTGGAGGCGTACGCCGCCTACCAGCGCTCGCTGGGCTACACCGGCATCGACGCCTCCGGCCTGCCCGGTCAGACGTCGCTGAAGAGCCTGGGCACCAACCGCTACACGGTGACCAGGGTCGTCACCGCGGGTACCCGGGTCACCTTCCGCGGCGCCACGGTGAACACCCGCACCAGGGCGATGCTGGTGGAGGCCGAGCGCCTGCTGAACCGGCAGCTTGTCATCACCCAGGGTTCGTACAACCCCGGCGGTGACCCCACTTCCGCGGGCACCCACGACGGCGGCGGTGTCGTGGACCTGTCGGTGTCCGGGATGACCGCGGCGACCCGCACCTCGGTGGCCAGGGTGCTGCGCCAGGTCGGTTTCGCCGCCTGGGTGCGCACCCCTGCCCAGGGCGACTGGGCCTACCACATCCACGCGGTGGCCCTGGGCGACCCGGACCAGTCGACCCCCGCCCAGCACCAGTCCGGGGACTACTACCTGGGCTTCAACGGCCTGGCCAACCACGGCGCCGACGACGGCCCGGTGGTCACCCCGAAGGTCACCTGGGAGGAGTACCAGCGCTGACCCCCGACGCGCCCGCACCGCTCACCGGTGCGGGCGCTCCCCCGTCCACAGTGGATCAGCCCGCCTGGGCCGGTTCGTCGGCGGTGGTGGGGGTGAAGGCGCGCGGGTCGAAGGTGCCGACCCGGCGGCGCAGGCGCGGGGTCGACCAGGGCCAGATGAAGCTGTTGCGGCCGTTGACGTCGAGGTAGTAGCTGCGGCACCCGCCGGTGTTGTAGACCGTGGTGGACACCGCCTGCTGCACCTCGGCGTTGTAGGCGTCCTGCACCTCCTGGCGCACCGACATGGTCTGCCAGCCGTGCGCCCTGGCGTGGGCGATGGCGTCGCCGACGTAGTCGAGCTGCGCTTCCAGGATCATGAACGCCGACGAGTGGCCGGTGCCCAGGTTCGGCCCCAGCAGGGTGAACGCGTTCGGGAACCCGGCCGTCACGCTTCCGAGGTACGCCTGCGGGCTGCCCCGCCAGTGCTCGCCGAGGGTGCGGCCCCCGCCGTCGCGGAGCAGGTCGGCCAGGGGCATGTCGAGGATGTGGAAGCCGGTGCCCAGGATGATCGCGTCGACCTCGGTGGTGTCGCCGTTGGCGGCGACCACGGTGTTGCCGCGTACCTCGGCGACCTCGCTGGGGACCACGGTGACGTTCGGCCGGGTGAGCGCGGGCAGGTAGGTGTTGGAGAACAGCAACCGCTTGCACCCGATGGTGTAGTCGGGGGTCAGCGCGGCCCGCAGGGCGTCGTCGCGCACCCGCGCCCGGAGGTGGGCGCGGCCGATGGCCTGGATGGCGCGCATGAGGCCGGGGTGGCGGAAGCCGGTGCCCAGGGCCTCCATCACCCCGTACTCGGCCCCGCGCAGCCACCGCTGCACGAACGGGAACGCCCCCATCAGCCGCTGCACCGCCCGCGCGACCCGCACGTCCGGCTTGGGCAGCACCCACTGCGCGGTGCGCTGGAACAGGTGCAGCGCGGCCACCCTGGGCGCGATCTCCGGCACGAACTGCACCGCGGAGGCCCCGGTGCCCAGCACCGCGACCCGCTTGCCGGTCAGGTCGAAGTCGTGGTTCCAGCGGGCGGAGTGGAAGATCTCGCCAGGGAAGCCCGCGAGCCCGGGGATGTCGGGCACCAGCGGCTCGTTCCACGGCCCCGGCGCGGCGATGAGGAACCGGGCGTCGTACTCGCCGTCGGTGGTCTCCAGCCGCCAGCGGGCCGCCGCCGGGTCCCATCGGGCGCCGAACATCTCCACGCCGAACCGGGTGTGCTCGGCGATCCCGTTGCGCCGGGCCACGTCCCGCAGGTACGCCAGGATCTCCGGCTGGGTGCCGTAGACCCGGGACCAGTCGGCGTTCGGCTCGTCGCTGTAGGAGTACAGCGCCGAGGGGACGTCGCAGGCGCAGCCCGGGTAGGTGTTGGCCCGCCAGGTGCCGCCGAAGTCGTCGGCCTTCTCCAGCACGGCGAAGTCGACCCCCAGCCGCTTGAGCCGCACGGCGGCGCCGATGCCGGAGCACCCCGCGCCCACGACCAGGACCTCGAACGACCGGCTCATCTCTCCCCCGTGACCGTGGTGCGCAGCGCTGCCTCCAGCGTCGCCGGAACGCGGCGCCGGTCCATGAAGTTGGGCCCCATCACGGCCAGGGCCTCCGCGGTCGGTTCGACCCGCCGCACCCGGACCCCGGTCTCGCGCAGGACCGCCACCTCGGCGTCGAGCCGCCGGGTCATCGGGCGCCGCAACACCCGCTCGACCCGGTCGAGGCCGCGCGCGGGCACCGGCCCTGAGGAGGTCATCGGCGCGACCACGACCACCTCGTCCAGCCCGAACGGCACCAGCAGGTCGGCCGAGGTGGGCGAGACCACCCCGCCGTCGATGTACTCGCGCCCGCCCACGGTCACCGGTGGGAACCAGCCGGGGATGGCCCAGGACGCGGCGATGGCCTGGCCCAGCGGTTCGCGCAGCGGCACCCGCTTGCCGGTGCGCCGGTCGGCGGCCACCAGCATCAGGTTCGAGTGGCGCACCGAGGGCGCCAGCGCCTCGCCGAGGCGCAGCAGCCAGGAGGCGTCGCCGGTGCCGATCGGCAGCAGCCCGGCCGCGGCGGCGGTGCCGTCGACCCGGCCGCGGGCGCGGGCGCGCAGCAGGCCGGGGGCGGCGAACCCGGGGCGCGGCAGCGGCGGCACGCCGCTGGGGCCCGCGGCGAAGTGCTCCAGCAGCAGCGCGGGCGCAC
>NZ_JAJCXD010000025.1:0-25945 GCF_021056305.1 Actinokineospora sp. PR83 | reverse complement strand
GCTTGGCGGCGCGGTGGGTGCGCGGCTCGGTCGTGGCCCGCCCCTGGTCGCCCGCCTTGCCCGCGCGCCGTTCCCGCGGCTGCCCACCGGTGCCGGGTTCGGCCGCGCGGCGGGCGTCGGGTGCGGCACCCGACCGGGCTGCGCGCCGGGGACCGGACCCCGCATCCGGCGTGCCGCGGCGGGCGTCGCCGCCGGGCTCGAACGCCGCAGCACCACCCGGGGCGGAGCCGGTGGCACGCCTGCCACCGGTGGCCTCACGCCCGGAACCCGCGGCACGACGAGTGCCGGTGCCTTCCCGCCCGGAGCCCGGGTCGGCGGTCCGGCGGTTGGCTTCGCCGCCGGAGCCCTGGTTGGCAGCACGGCGGGTGCCTGTGGTTTCACCACCGGAGTTCGGAGCGGTGGGGCGGCGAGTGCCCGTGGCTTCGCCACCGGAGTCCAGAGCGGTGAAGCGGCGGGGGCCCGTGGCTTCGCCACCGGAGTCCGGATCAGCGGGGCGACGGCGGGTGCCGGTGGCCTCGCGGCCGGCGTCCGGGTCGGCGGGGTCGTGGACACCGATGGCCTCGCGGCCGGGGTCGAGGGCAGCGGCGCTGTCGGGATCGGCCGGGATCGGCCCGTGGGCACCGGTGGGCGACCCGTCGGCATGGCCGGGGTCCGCGGCAACATGGCCTGGATCGGGTGAATTTGTGTACCCGATCGGGGTGATGCGGCCGGCGTCCGGGTCGGCGGCGCGGCTCTGGTCGGGTGTGGCCGCGCCGGTGGGATCGGTGTGGGCGGGGTCGGCGGTGGTGCGGCCCGGGTCGGGGGTGCCCCGGCGGCGGGTGCCGGTGGACCTGCCCGCGCGACCCGGATCGGCGCCGGGGGCACGGCGGGCACCGGTGGCGGCCTCGGCGTCCTGGCCCGGGTCGAGGGCGGCGGCGCGGGTCGGCGCGGAGCCCGGGGCGCGGCGGGAGTCGGGCTCGGGCCGGGTCGGGTCCTGGGCGGAGCGCGTCGAGGCGTCGGACTCGGCGAGGCGGCGCCCCTGGGCACCGGACTCGGTCACGCCGCGTGTCGAAGCACCGGACTCCCCGACGCGGCGGAGCGAGGTGTCGGACTCGGCGACGCCGCGGCCTTGGACGTCGGATTCAGCCGAGCGGTGGGGCGAGGCGCCGGATTCCTCGGCGCGGCGGCCCTGGGCGCCGGACTCGACCGCGCGGCGGGAAGAGGTGTCGGACTCCCCCGCGCGGCGGCCCTGGGCGCCGGACTCGACCGCGCGGCGGGAAGAGGTGTCGGACTCCCCCGCGCGGCGGGAAGAGGTGTCGGACTCCCCGGCGCGGCGGGCCTGGGGGTCGGACTCGGTGGGCTTGACCGTGCGGTGGGAGCCGGTGGAGCGGCCGGGGGTCGACGGGTCGGCGGGCCGGGTCGGCTTCCGCTTGTCGTCGGCGGGGACCTTGGGCAGCAGGATGGTCGACTCGGCGTCGCTCTCGGGAGGCAGGGGGCGCTTGCGGCGCGGGATCGGCTGGGTGAGGTGCCGGGTCGGGTCGACGTCGATGCGGGCCGCGGGCGGGGTGACCCGGCGCGGGCGGGACAGGGGGACGTCGTCGAGCGACTCCGCGTGCGCCGGGATCGGCGGGATGGAGGAGGTCGTGCCCGCCCTGGTGGTGCCCGCGGTCGTGGTGGCCGCCCTGGTGATCTCGGCGGAGGTCGGCGGGGCGGGTCGGTCCTGCTCGCCGCCCGGCTCCGAGGCGGAACCCGCGCGGCGGGTGGGGTCGGACTCGGCCCGCCGGGGGCGGGAGGACGAACCGGTTCGCTGGTCGGACTCGGCGCGCTGGGCGGACCGGGCGCCCTCCGGGCGTTCGGCCCGCCGTTCGGGCGCGACGCGGTCGGTCTGCCGGTCGGGCTCGGCGGTGCCCGGTCGTCGGGCGGGTCGCTTGGGGAGCTGGGTCCGCTGGGCGGATTCGTCGTCCTGGGTGGTGGAGTCGGCGCGAGGGGCCGAGTCACCTCGCTGGGCGGACTCGGCTCGGCGGGGGGCATCGGCGCGAGAGGCCGGGTCACCTCGTCGGCCGGTCTCGGTGGGCTGGGACTCGGCGCGCTCGGACGAGTCGGCACGCTGGGCGGGGCCGGCCTGCCGGGCGGACTCCGCCTGCGCCGAGGAGTCGGCCCCCTGGGTGGGCCGACCTCGCCGAGCGGACTCCGTGCCCTGCGCCGAGTCGTCGCGCTGTGCGGGTTCGGCACTCCGGGTGGAGTTACCACGCCGGGTGAACAGGGCCCGCCGGGTGGACTCCACGCCCCGCGCCGAATCGGCACGCTGGGCGGGCTCAGCACCCTGGGCGGCATCAGCACCCGGGGTGGACCGGGCCCGCCGGGCAGACTCCACGCCCCGCGCCAAGTCGGCACGCTGCGCGGGCTCAGCACCCTGGGCGGCATCAGCACCCGGGGTGAGCCGGGCCCGCCGGGCAGATTCCAGACCCTGCGCCAGATCGGTGCGCTGCGCGGACTCGGCCTCCTGAGCGGGGTCGGCACTTCGGCCAGGCTCGGCGGACCTGTCGGGCTCCGGATCTTGAGTGGAACCGGACCGTTGAGCGGACTGGGCGTGCTGCGCTGCGTCCGCGCTTCGGCCTGGCTCGGCGGGACCACCGGATTCCGGGCGCTGGGCGGACTCGGACCACTGGGCGGACTCGGCGCCCTGGGCGGAGTCGGTGCGCTGACCCGGGTTCGTGCTCCGCCCGGGCTCAGCGGGGCCGCTGGGCTCCGGGCGCTGGGCGGGTTCGGGGCGGTCGGCTTGCCGGGGCGGGGAGTCGGCGGTGGGCTTCGGGCGGCTGACCGGGCGCATGCCGGGGTTGGAGGAGACGGCGGGCCGCAGCTGCGAGTTGAAGGAGGAGTCGAAGAAGGAGGGGGGCAGGGGAGCGCGGGAGCGCGTCTTCTCCGGCTCGTCGGCCGCGGTGGCGCCGGAGGGGTGCCTGCGGACCTCTTCGGTGGGGTGGGCGTACTGGTCGAGGTCGCGGCGGGACACCTCGGTGGTCGGCTGCGCCTCGTCCGCCGATTCCGGACGGCGGGACACCTCGGTGGTCGGCTGGGTTGATCCCGCCGACTGGGTGCGGTCGGGCGGTGTGCCGGGGGCCGCGGGGGCGGGCTCCTGCTCCTCCTCGGCGCGGGAACGGGAGGACGGCTTCGGGTCCGGCGAAGTGGGCTCCTCGGCCTCGGTCGACCTCGACCGGCGAGAGACCTGGGTGGTGGGCTGCGCGGCCTGGGCATCCGCCTCGGCCGCACCGGGGCGACGGGAGATGCGGGTCATGGGCTGCACCGCCTGGTCAGCGGCCTCCGTCGAGCGGGGAGCCTTGCCCGCCTCCGCAGCAGGGGAACGGCGGGAGATCCGGGTGGTCGGCTGCACCGCCTGATCGGCAGCCGCAGGCGAGTGGGGGGCTTCCCCCGCTCCCGCGGCGCGGGAACGACGGGAAACCCGGGTGGTCGGGTCCGACAGGGTGGGCTCCTCGGCCTCGGTCGACCGCGGGCTGCGGGACGTGGGCGGCATCGCCTCGGGAGGCTCGGTGGGGGGTTCCCGGCGGCGCAGCTGGGGGGCTTCGAGCTGCGGGGTGCGCCTCGGTTCCCCGTCCTGGGCGCCGCGGGCCTCGTCGGCCGCGTGGGCGGCGCTGGCCGGGAACCAGTCCGAGGGCTCCGGGGTGACGGGCCGGTCGGACGTGGTGGGGCGGTCGGCGGGGATGTCGGGCCACTCGCCGGTGGGGCTCAGGGGGTCGACTTCCAGGGGGGCGCCGAACCAGAACTCGGGTTCCACCGGGTCGAGGCGGGGCAGCTCGGGGACCTCGGGGACGAACTCGCTGCGAGGGGGTGACCCGGCCGCGCGGGCACCGGAGCCGTTCGCGGACGTGCCGCCGTTCGCGGAGTCGCCACCTGCGGAGGCGCCGGGGTCTGCGGGGGTGGCGGCGGTCGGGTGGTCGCCGTTGCGGTGCGGAGTGCCGTTCGAGTGGCTGCCGTTGCCGGAGTGGGCACCGCGTGCGGGAGGAGCGCCGCTCGGGGACGCCGTGGCGTCCCGGGGGGTGCTGCCGCTGCCGGTGGCGCCGTGGCTGCCCCGGGTGTCGGCCGTGGTGCTGTGGCCGTTCTTCGCGGGGGCTTCCGGCTGGTGGCCGCCTGCGCCGTTGGACCGGCCGTTACGGTCGGGAAACGACTCGTGGCCGACCGTCTCCCGTCGGTGCGGTCCCGGAGCTGTTTCGGCTTCCGGGGGCGCGCTGCGAGGGGGACGGTCGACCACGCATGTCAGGGTACGTGAGTCGGTGTGCTACCCGTGTCAGGAGGACGTGGGGAACGGCTCGCGCTTCTCCTTGATCTTGGCGGCCTTGCCGCGCAGCTCGCGGAGGTAGTACAGCTTCGCCCGGCGGACGTCGCCGCGCTTGGCGATCTCGATCTTGGCGATGTTGGGGGTGTGCACCGGGAAGGTGCGCTCCACGCCGACGCCGAACGACACCTTGCGCACGGTGAAGGTCTCGCGGATGCCACCGCCCTGGCGGCGGATCACGACACCCTGGAACACCTGCTCCCGGGAGCGGGTGCCCTCGATGACCCGAACGTGGACCTTCAGCGTGTCACCCGGGCGAAAGGCCGGGATGTCGGAACGCAGCGACTGGGCGTCCAGGGCATCCAGGGTGTTCATCGGTAGTCCGTCCTCGTCCTTGGAGATGTTCTTCGTACGTCCCGGCCGGGGACGGCGTCACGCCGAACAGTCCAGCCTGGGAGGGGGCTTGTGCGCGCGCACTCGGACAACTGCCGGACGCGTCAACTGGGAAAGTATGTCAGACGGGGTCGCCGGGGGGGAAATCGGCCCCCGCGAGCCGGGTCAGGACGGCCCGGTCGTGCTTGTCGAACGCCTCCGGCGGCAGGGCCGCCAGCAGGTCGGGCCTGCGCGCCCTGGTGCGCTCCAGCGCCTGGTCGCGGCGCCAGCGGGTGATCGCGGCGTGGTTGCCAGAGCGCAGCACGTCGGGCACCGGGCGGTCGCGCCAGACCTCGGGGCGGGTGTAGCTGGGGCCCTCCAGCAGGCCGTCGGAGAACGAGTCCTGCTGGTGGGAGGCCGGGTTGCCCAGGACACCGGGCAGCAGCCGGGCGACGGCCTCGACGATGACCAGGACCGCCACCTCGCCGCCGACGAGCACGTAGTCGCCGACGGACACCTCGTCGACCCGCATCCGGGTGGCGGCGTCGTCGACGACGCGCTGGTCGATGCCCTCGTAGCGGCCGCAGGCGAAGACCAGGCGCTCCTCGGCGGCGTACTCGTGCGCCACGGCCTGGGTGAACGGGCGACCGGCCGGGGTGGGCACGACCAGGCGGGGCACGACGTCCCCGGCGCACACCTCGTCCAGGGCCTCGCCCCAGACCTGCGGCTTCATCACCATGCCGGGGCCGCCGCCGTACGGGCTGTCGTCGACGGCCTTGTGCACGTCGTAGGTCCACTTCCGCAGGTCGTGGACGTCGAGGGAGAGCAGTCCCCGGTCGATGGCCCGGCCGAGCAGCGCGGCGCGCAGCGGCTCCAGGTACTCCGGGAAGATCGTGACAACGTCAATCTGCATCGAGCAGGCCCTCGGGCGGATCGAGTACGACCCGCTGTCCCGCGATGTCCACAGCGGTGACGATGGCCTTGACGAACGGGACCAGCACCTCGCGCCCGTCGACGTCGAGGACCAGCAGCTCGCCACCGGGGCCGTGGGTCACCTCGCGGACCGTGCCGACCCGCGAGCCGTCGGCCAGCTCGGCGGCCAGCCCCTCCAGCTCGTGGTCGTAGAACTCGTCCGGGTCCTCCGACCTGGGCAGTCCCGCGGTGTCCACGAGGAGCATCGCGCCGCGCAGGTCCTCGGCGGCGGTGCGGTCGGGCACTTCCTCGAAGCGCACCAGCAACCGCCCGGTGTGCGACCGGACGGTGGCGACGGTGAGGGTGCGCTCGGGGGCACCCTTCGGCCGGGCGGTCATGACGCTCCCGAGCGCAAAGCGCTGCTCGGGGTGGTCGGTGCGCGGGTCCACGGCGAGTTCGCCGTGGATCCCGTGCGCCTTGGCCACCCGGCCGATGGCGACCAGATTCTGCTGAGCCATGTCAGTGGTCGGTGTCCACCACGTCCACGCGGATCCCGCGACCGCCGACGCCGGCCATCACGGTCCGCAGCGCGGTCGCGGTGCGGCCACCCCGGCCGATCACCTTGCCGAGGTCCTCCGGGTTGACGTGCACCTCAAGCGTGCGGCCACGACGGTTCGTGACCAGCTCGACCTGCACGTCGTCCGGGTTGTCGACGATGCCGCGCACCAGGTGCTCGAGGGCGTCCGCGAGGGCACTCACTCGGCCGCGGCCTCCGCCTCGGCGGGCTTGTCGTCGGCCTTCTTCGGCGCCGACTTCTTCTTCGGGGTCGTCGCCTCGGTGCCGGGCTCCTCGCCCGCCGACTTCAGCGCGGCCTCGAACAGCTCCTGCTTCGACGGCTTGGGCTCCTTGACCCGCAGGGTGCCCTCGGCACCCGGCAGGCCCTTGAACTTCTGCCAGTCGCCGGTGACCTTCAGCAGCGCGAGGACCGAGTCGGTCGGCTGCGCGCCGACGCTCAGCCAGTGCTGGGCCCGCTCGGAGTCGACCTCGATGAGGCTCGGCTCCTCCTTCGGGCTGTAGCGGCCGATGGTCTCGATGGCCTTGCCGTCGCGGCGGGTGCGCGCGTCGGCCACGATGATGCGGTAGAACGGCGCACGGATCTTGCCGAGGCGCTGCAGCTTGATCTTGACAGCCACGGTTGCGGGTACTCCTCAAAGCTCTCGGGTGCAGACGGTGCGGACGTCGCGGCCCGAGTGGGGATCCGGGTACGGCGTCCGAAAGGTTCAGGCGTCGAGGCACGGCGAGAGGGTCCGGCCACGACGGACAGCCGCCAATTGTGCCAGACGTGGTCCCGGGGTCCGAATCGGCGGGGGTCTAGAGCGCGAACGGGGTCGGTTCGACCCCCGCGCCGGTGAGCGCGGCGCGGACGGCGCGGGCGTGCCCGACGGCCCCCGGGGTGTCCCCGTGCAGGCAGAGCGAGCGGGCCTCGGTGCGCAGGACGGTGCCGTCGACGGCCACGATCTCGCCGCGCTCGGCCAGCCGCAGCGCCCTGGCGACGACGGCGTCGGTGTCCGGGAGCAGGGCGCCGGGTTCGCGGCGGGGCACGAGGGTGCCCTCGGGGGTGTAGCCGCGGTCGGCGAACGCCTCCGGGACGCCCGAGTCCCCGGCGGCGCGCAGGAGCCGGGAGCCGGGCAGGCCGAGGATCGGCAGGTCGGCGAAGGCGCGGACGCCCTCGACCACGGCGGCGGCCTGGGCGGTGTGGTGCACGGTGGCGTTGTAGAGGGCGCCGTGCGGTTTGACGTAGGACACCCGGGTCCCGGCCGCGCGGGCGCAGGCTTCCAGGGCGCCGATCTGGTAGAGCACCTCGTCGGCGAGCTGGGCGGGGTCGACGTCGATGAACCGGCGGCCGAAGCCCGCGAGGTCGCGGTAGGAGACCTGGGCGCCGACGGCGACCCCGCGCCCGGCGGCGGCGGCGCAGACCGCGCGCATGGTGGAGGCGTCCCCGGCGTGGAAGCCGCAGGCGACGTTGGCGGAGGTGACCACGGCCAGCAGGGCGTCGTCGTCGCCCAGGGCCCAGACGCCGAAGCCCTCGCCGAGGTCGGCGTTGAGGTCCAGTGCGGGGGTCATGAGCTGGGCAGCACCCCCAGGCTGATCAGCAGCACCGACAGCGCGGGCAGGAAGTTGTTGACCTGGTGGGTGACCACGCTGGCGCCGAGCCGGTCGGTGAACAGCCGGGCCAGGCCGATGGGGATGCCGATGACCAGCAGCAGCGAGGTGCGCAGCGGTTCCAGGTGGCTCACCGCGAAGATCATCGTCGTCAGCGTGAACACCGCCCACCGGCCCCAGCGCAACCGCTCCAGGGCGCCCCAGAGCAGCCCGCGGTACATGATCTCCTCGCACAGCGGCCCGAGCAGCCACACGTAGACGAAGAGGGTGACCGCGGCGGCGACGGGCATGGCCTGGTTGTCGACCAGCGAACCGATCGCGGAGGTGGCGTTGCCCTCGCCGACGACCCTGGTCCAGATGGCCGCGGCGATCGTGGTGCAGACCAGGCCGATGAGGCCGAACTTGAGCCCGACCCGGAAGTCGTCGCGGTTGTAGGAGAACTTGAGGTCGATCTTGGGGCCGTTGCCGCGCAGCCGGGTGATCAGCAGGGTGACCCCGGTGGCCAGGAACGTCGGGACCATGGTGCCGACCAGGATCACCGCGATCGGGTCCTCGGCCGGGGTGGCCAGGCCCATGAGCGCGCCGATCACCACCGCCGACAGCACGAACACGGCGAAGACCAGCAGGAAGGCGCCGAACCCCCAGCGGTGCTGGGGCGGCGGTTCGTCCTCGGCGACCGGACCCGGTCCGCCGGGAAGCGGTGTCGACACAACCCTCCCCCAGCCCGTGTTTCAGGTGGAATCCAGCCTAGCCCCGGCGGGCTACCCCACGACGCGCCCTCTCAGCATGATCCTGGTGGGCGCGCGCAGCACGTCGAGGTCGAGGCGGGGGTCGGCGTCGAAGGCGAGCAGGTCGGCCGGTGAGCCCTCGTCGAGGCCGGAGAAGCCGAGCCAGCCGCGCGCGCCCCAGGAGCCCGCGGCGAGCGCCTGCTCGGTGGTCATACCGGCCTTGTGCAGGGCCACGACCTCGTCGACCAGGCGCCCGTGCATGATCCCGCCGCCCGCGTCGGTGCCCGCGTAGACCGGCACGCCCGCCTCGACGGCCTCGGCGACCATGGCGCCCGCGCGGGCGTGCAGGTCGCGCATGTGCGCGGCGTAGGCGGGGAACTTGGTGGCGCGGTCGGCGATGCCGGGGAAGTTCTCGACGTTGATCAGCGTCGGGACCAGGGCGGTGCCGCGGCGGGCCATCTCGGCGATGACGTCGGAGGACAGGCCGGTGCCGTGCTCGATGCAGTCGATCCCGGCGCCGACCAGGCCGGGCAGCGCGTCCTCGCCGAAGACGTGCGCGGTGACCCTGGCGCCCGCCGCGTGCGCGGTGGCGATGGCCTCGGCGAGCACGTCGTCGGGCCACAGCGGGGCCAGGTCGCCGCGGTCGCGGTCGATCCAGTCGCCGACCAGCTTGACCCAGCCGTCGCCGTACTCGGCCTGCTCGGCGACCGCGGCGGGCAGCAGCGACGGGTCGTCCAGGTCGGCGCCGAGCATCGGGATGTAGCGCTTGGGCCGGGACAGGTGCCTGCCCGCGCGGATGATCCTGGGCAGGTCGAGGCGCTCCTGCAGCGGCCGGGTGTCGATCGGCGACCCGCAGTCGCGGATCAGCAGGGTGCCCGCGTCGCGGTCGGTCTCGGCCTGCTCGGCGGCGACCTCCAGGGTCACCGGGCCGCGCGGGCCGATGCCGACGTGGCAGTGCGCGTCGACCAGGCCGGGCAGCAGGAAGCCGCCGTCGACCACGGTCTGCGCCCCCGGCACCGGCTTGGTGCGGACCCGGCCGTTGACCACCCACAGGTCGCGTTCGTCGTCGCCGGGGAGCACGACGCCGCGCAGGTGCAGGGCGGTCACTTGCCCTTGGGGAACTTGAGCTTGGACGGGTCGAAGCCCGGGGGGAGCTGGTCGAGGCCGGGGGGCATGCCGGACAGGTCGGGCAGGCCGCCGGGCATGGCGCCCGGGGGGAAGCCGGGCATGCCGCCGGGGAAGCCGCCGCGCACCTTGGGCGGTGTGGGGCCGCGGCCCTTGCCCTTCTTCCCCTTCTTGCCCTTGCGGTTGCTCGCCCGGTTGCCCGCGCCGGGCATGCCGAAGCGGCCCGCCATCTGCTGCATCATCTTGCGCGCGTCGAAGAACCGGTTGACCAGGTCGTTGACGTCGCGCACCTCGACACCGGAGCCCTTGGCGATGCGCAGCCGCCGCGAGGCGTTGATCATCTTCGGGTCCTGGCGCTCGGCCGGGGTCATGCCGCGGATGATCGCCTGGAGCCGGTCGATGTGCTTCTCGTCGACCTGGGCCAGCGCGTCCTTCATCTGCCCGGCGCCGGGCAGCATCCCGAGCAGGTTGGCGATCGGGCCCATCTTGCGCACGGCCAGCATCTGCTCGAGGAAGTCCTCCAGCGTCAGCTCGCCGGTGCCGATCTTGGCCGCGGCCTTCTCCGCCTGCGCCTGGTCGAAGTGCTGCTCGGCCTGCTCGATCAGGGTCAGCACGTCGCCCATGCCGAGGATGCGCGAGGCCATCCGGTCGGGGTGGAAGGCGTCGAAGTCGGCCAGGCCCTCGCCGTTGGAGGCGAACATGATCGGCGCGCCGGTGACCTCGCGGACCGACAGCGCGGCACCACCGCGGGCGTCGCCGTCGAGCTTGGTCAGCACCACGCCGGTGAAGCCGACGCCGTCGCGGAACGCCTCGGCGGTGGACACCGCGTCCTGGCCGATCATGGCGTCGACCACGAACAGGACCTCGTCGGCGCCGATGGCGGCCTTGATGTCCGCGGCTTGGCGCATCAGCTCCTCGTCGACGCCCAGCCGACCGGCGGTGTCGACGATCACGATGTCGTGCTGGGTGCGACGGGCCTCTTCGATGGAGCGGCGGGCCACGTCCACCGGGTCGCCGACGCCGTTGCCCGGCTCGGGGGCGAACACGTCGACCTCGGCGCGCTGCCCCACCACCTGGAGCTGGGTGACCGCGTTGGGCCGCTGGAGGTCGCAGGCCACGAGCATCGGGGTGTGGTTCTGCCCCTTGAGCCACTTGGCCAGCTTGCCCGCCAGGGTCGTCTTACCGGCACCCTGAAGACCCGCGAGCATGATCACCGTGGGCGCGGTCTTGGCCAGGTTCAGCCGCCGGGTCTCGCCACCGAGGATGGCGACGAGCTCCTCGTTGACGATCTTGACGACCTGCTGCGCCGGGTTCAGCGCCGCGGACACCTCGGCGCCCTTGGCCCGTTCCTTGATCTTGGCGATGAACGTGCGCACGACCGACAGCGCGACGTCGGCCTCCAGCAGCGCGATGCGGATCTCGCGCGCGGTGGCATCGATGTCGGCTTCGGTGAGCCGCCCCTTGCCCCGCAGGTTCTGCAGGACGGAGGTGAGGCGGTCGGAGAGGGTGTCGAACACGGGAGCGGCACTCCAGCTGGTCAGTCGGGAGCTGGTCGGTCGGGCTGTCGCCCCAGGGTAGTCCCACCGGCGCGCGGCCTGGGGACACGTCCCGGGCGACGGCTGCGATAGTCCGCCGGACGACTCGGAGAATCATGGGGGCGGGAGATGGGCGCACGGAGTGCGGGCCGGTTGGCGGCCTGCGGCGCGGCGGTGCTGGGGACCGCGCTGGCACTGCTCTGGGGACTGCCCGGGCGGGCGGCGGTCGAGGGGGCGTGGGCGGCCTGGTTGCTGCTGTTCGGGCTGGTCGCGGCGGCGGGCGCGGTGCTCGTGCGGATCGGGACGCGGCTCGCGCCGCGCGGGACCGGCGCGGCAGGCGGGAGGCCCGGGGCGAACCAGGGGACCGACACGGGGGCAGTCGACGGAGCGCTCGGGACGGAGCACGGACCACACCCGGCCGAAGCCGCGGCAGTCGGCGAAACGGCCGCGGCGGGACACCAGCCGCGGGCAGGGGCCGCGGCGGTCGACGCGTCACCCGGAACCGGACCACACCGGTCCGACACCACGGCACCCGGTGGAACCCCCGCGGTGGAGCACGGGTCGCCGCAGGCCGACGCCGCGGTGGTGGGTGGGCTGTCGGAGCGGGGTCGGGCGCTGCGCGGGGTCGGGGGCACCGCCGTGGTGCTGGCCGCCTGGTCGGCGGCGGGGGTGCTGGTCGCGGGGCTGGTGCCCGCGCCGGGGGGTGCACTGGCGTGGGGGGTGGCGCCGGGGGTGAGCGGCGTGGGGCCGGTGCTGCTCACCGCGGTGCCGCTGCTGCTGGCCCTGGTGGGGCTGGCCGCGGTCGGGATGCGCGCGGCGGCGACCGGGCTCGGCTTCGTCGTGGCCGACACCGCCGCCCAGTTGACCGCGGCGGACCCGCTGCCCGTGCTGGTGCTCGCCTTGGCCGCAGCCGGGGTCCTCCTCGCGTGGGGCGCGGCCGGGCCGGTGCGGGCGGCGTTCGGCACCGCGCTCGGCGCCTCGGCGGTGCTCACCGGGCTGGTGGGTGGGCAGGACCTGCTCCGGCCGGTGGCGGTGATCCCGAGCGCACCGGGCCTGTCCGGCCGCGGGCCGGGCACGGCGACCACGACCGAGACCGCGACTGCGGCCGACCCGGCGTACCTGGTGCTGGGGCTGCTGTTGGCGGTCGTGCTCACCTGGCTGGCCTGGCGGCGCCGCGACGCCGCGGGCACGGTGCTGGCGGTGCTGCCGCTGCTCGTCACCCCGGTCGTCGGTGCGGCGCTCGTCCCGGACGCGGACCAGGGGGCGGCGCCGTGGTTGGTCGCGCTGGTGCCCGCGGTGGTCCTGCTGGGCGCGCTGGCCGCGGCGTGGGACCCGGGGCTGCGGCCGAGGTCGGGCCGGGGGGTCGCGGTGTCGCGCGCCGGGATGGTGGCGGTGGCGGCGGTGGCGGGGACCGTCGCACTGGTGAAGCTGCTGCCGCTGGTGCTGCCGGAGTCCGACGACGCGCGCTGGACCTATGTGACCGTGCTGCTGGTGGCCTTCGCCGGGCTGGGGTCGGCGGCGGCGCTCACCCCCGGACAGCCGGGGGCGCTGCTCGCCGCGGCGGGCATGGTGGCCCAGCCCCTGACGTCGGTGTGGGTGGTGTTGGCGTTCCCCGACCGGGAGGCCGACCAGGCCGTGCTGGTCAGCGTGGTGGGCGCGGTCGTGGCGACGGCGTGGGCGCTGCTGGTGCTGCGGCACCGGGTGCCGCTGGTCGCGGTCGCGGCGGCGTTCCTGCTGTTCCACCAGTACGACACCCTGGTGCGGGTGGTCAGCGGCGTGTCCGGGGTGTCCACGACGAGCGGGGCGGCGGGCGTGGTCCCGGTGCTGGTGCTGGGGGTGCCCGCGGCCGTGTTCGCGTTGCGCGGCAGCAGGCCCGCGGTGGCGGCGCTGGCCACCACCCTCGCCTTGGCCGCGGTGAGCGCGGTGCAGCTCGCGGGGCTGAGGCCCTCCGGGCTGCTCGGGGAGGTGCTGGCGAGCAGCCTGGTGCTCTCCGGTGCGGCCCTGCGCCACGACGTGACCGGGACGGTGGTGTGGGTGCTCGCGCTGGCGGTCCTGCTGGTGGCCGCGGCCGCGGTGGCAGGCCATGGCGGGGTGGCCGGTGCGGCGGTCCTGGGGCTGGTGGCGGTGACCGTGCTGGTCCGGTTCGCCCAGGAAGACGGGGTGGCGGTGTTCTGGCTGCTCGCGGGCGGGGCGGCGGTGGCCGCGGCGATCCTGCTCGTGGTGGCCGGGTCCCGGCTGTCGCGCCGCATCGGGGGGTCCACGGCGGCGGTGTGATCGACCCGGACCCCCTGCGGAGCAGGGGACCGGGCCGATCCACGACCCGCCCGGTGCGGGCGGAGCTGTCCGGGTGGGGCCCGACCCCTCGACGGGCCCCTCCCGGCATCCCCGTCGAGTGGTTTCCCCCGGCCCTCCCCGGCCGGGGTCCGCCACTCGGTGGGGACGGGAGAAGTCTGTCGTGGACGGTGGGGGCGGCCCAGCGTGAAGCCACCCGGGTGGCGCTGAGTAGGACTACCCAACCGGTCAGCGGGCGGCTTCGAGCACGGCCACCTCGATGGCGCTGCGCCAGCCCTGGGTGGTGCCCGCGGCGAAGCTGAACGAGTCGACCGCGGAGCCGCCGAGGGTGGCGACGCGGGCCCACAGGACGTCGACGCCGCAGCGTTCGAGGGCGTCGGCGACCGAGTGCAGCAGGCCGATGCGGTCGGCGCAGCGGAGTTCGACGACGACCGCCGCCGAGTGGGGGCCGCCCGCCTCGTGGTCGAACCAGAGGACCTTGGGGGCCGGGGCGTCCTCGGCGCGGCCGCCGTAGTCGCGTTCCTTGGCGGCCAGCTTCTCCGCCAGGGGCAGGGAGCCGGAGACGGCCCTGGTGAACTGCTCGCGCAGCAGGGCCGGGTCGGGCATGGAGCCGAAGCGGGGGGTGACCGAGAACGCCCCGACCGCGACGCCTGCGTGCGAGCCGACCGTGGCGGCGTGCACCTCCAGGGAGTTCAGCGCCAGCACACCCGCCGCGCGGGAGAGCACGCCGGGGAAGTCCTTGGCGACGAAGGTGACCGTGGCCAGGCGGTCGACCGTGTCGACCTGGATGTCGGGCCTGCCGGACTCGGCCGCCGCCTGCGCGAGGGCCCGCTGGGCGTCGTCGAGGGGGTCCGCGGCCGGGAGGGGGGTGCCCGCCATGGCCATCCGGCAGTGGGAGACCAGTTCGGCGGTGAGGCGGGCCTTCCAGTCGGTCCACACGCCGGGGCCGGTGGCGAGGGAGTCGGCCTCGGCCAGGGCGTGCAGGAGTTCCAGCAGGACCGGGTCGCCGCCGAGGGTGTCGACCACGCGGTGGACGGTGCTCTCGTCGGCGACGTCGCGGCGGGTGGCGGTGTGCGGGAGCAGGAGGTGGTGGCGGACCATCGCCGAGAGGGTGGCGACGTCCGCGGCGGGCAGGCCGAGCCGGGCGCCGACCTGGGTGGCCAGCGCGGCGCCGACGACCGAGTGGTCCTGGCCGCGGCCCTTGCCCAGGTCGTGCAGCAGCGCGCCGATGAGCAGCAGGTCTGGGCGCGACACCGAGGTGACCAGGCGGGCGGCGTTCACCGTCGCCTGGACCAGGTGGCGGTCGACGGTCCAGACGTGCGCGGCGTCGCGCGGGGGCAGGTCGCGGACCGCGCCCCACTCCGGGAACAGCCTGGCCCACAGGCCGGTGCGGTCCAGCGCCTCGACCACGTCGGTGAGGCCCTCCCCCGCGCCGAGCAGCGCCACCAGGTCCTGGCGGACCTCCGCGGGCCACGGGGCGCGGGGTTCCGGGGCGGACTCCCCCAGCCTGCTCAGCGCGACCGGGGCGATCGGGTGCCCGGTGCGGCCCGCGGCGGCGGCGACCCGCAGCAGCAGGCCGGGGTCCTTGCCGGGGTCGGCGTCGCGGGCGAGCGCGACCTCGTTGCCGTGCAGGACGACGCCCTCGTCGAGCGGGCGGCGCTCGGGTTGGCGGCGCAGCACACCCAGCACCTTGCGGGCGGGGGTGGTGGCGCCGGTGGAGCGCAGGGCCACGTCGACGGCGTAGGCGATGGTGCGCCCGGCCCCGGACAGCGCCCTGGCGAGGGCGAACCGGTCGCCGAGGCCCAGGACCGCGGCGATCTCGTCGCCGTCCTGCGGGCGCAGCACGTCGCGCGGGCGGCCCGCGATGCGGCGCAGTTCGGTGCGGGTGTCGAGCAGCAGCGTGTGCGCCGCGGCCACCTCGGGGCCGGGGCGGTCGATCAGTTGCGCCAGCGCCAGCGCGTCCAGGATGGCCAGGTCGCGCAGGCCGCCGCGGCCGTGCTTGAGGTCCGGTTCCACCCAGTGCGCGACCTCGCCCGCGCGGGCCCAGCGCTGCCGGACGGACTCGATCAGCTCGCCGAGCCGCTTGCGCACCCCGCCGCGCCACTGGGCGCGGGCGGCGGTGGCCAGCCGCGCGGTGATCTCGGCGTCGCCTGCCATGTGCCGGGCGTCGAGCAGGCCGAGCTGGGTGCGCAGGTCGTGCGAGGCCACGTCGAGGGCCTCGCCGACGGTGCGCACCGAGTGGTCCAGGCCGACCCCGGAGTTCCACAGCGGGTACCACAGCCGCTCGGCCACCGCGTCGACCGGTTTGCGGCCGTCGTGCGCCAGGACCAGGTCGAGGTCGGAGTACGGGACCAGTTCCCGCCTGCCCAGGCCGCCGACGGCCAGCAGCGCGACGCCCCCGCCGCGCCCGCCGACCCCGGCCTGCGCGGCGTGCGCGGTCAGCCAGAACTCGTGCAGGTCGGCGAGGGCCTCGCGCAGGGCGCCGGGGTTCAGCCGGGTGCCCGACGGGCCCGCGGACCTGGTCGTCGCGCCCGCGCCGAGGAGCCGGTCGCGGGCGCGGACCAGGTCCGCCGCCGTCGGGGTCGAACTCGCGTGCTCCCCCTGTGCCATCTGCTAGATCGCGTCCGTGCCGCGCTCTCCGGTGCGGACCCGGACCACGGTCTCGACCGGCGTGACCCAGACCTTGCCGTCGCCGATCTTGCCGGTGCGGGCCGCCTCGACGACCGCCTCGACGACCTTCTCGCCCATGGTGTCGTCGACCAGGACCTCGACGCGCACCTTGGGGACGAAGTCCACCGAGTACTCCGCGCCGCGGTAGACCTCGGTGTGGCCCTTCTGCCGCCCGAAGCCCTGGACCTCGCTGACGGTCATGCCGAGCACGCCGATCTGCTCCAGCGCGGCCTTGACGTCGTCGAGGGTGAACGGCTTGATGATCGCGGTGATCAGCTTCATGCCCGTCAGCCTTCCTTACCGGAGTTCGCGGCGACCCTCTTGGTCAGCACGTCGGCCGCCTTGCCCACACCCGCGCCACCGCTGCGGAGGCTGGAGAACTCGTAGGCGCTCTCCGCGTGCTCCGACTCGTCGATGCCGGTGACCTCGGCCTCCTCCGACGCCCGGAAGCCGATGGTCTTGTTGATGATGAACCCGAGGACGTAGGTCAGCACGAACGAGTAGGCCATGACCGCGACCGCGGCCAGCGCCTGCTTGCCCAGCAGGCCCAGGCCACCACCGTAGAACAGGCCGTTGGCACCGGCGGAGTTCACCGAGTCGGTGGCCAGCAGGCCGATCATCAGGGTGCCGACGAGGCCGCCGACGAGGTGCACGCCGACCACGTCGAGGGAGTCGTCGAAGCCCAGCTTGTACTTGATGCTGACGGCCAGGGCGCAGAGCACACCGGCGACCAGGCCGATGACCAGCGCGCCGATCGGGTTGACGAAGCCCGCCGCCGGGGTGATGGCGACCAGACCGGCGATCGCACCGGAGGCGGCGCCGAGGGTGGTGGGCTTGCCGTCGCGGAACTGCTCGACGACCAGCCAGCCGAGGACCGCCGCGCCGGTGGCCACCGTGGTGGTCAGGAACGCGACCCCGGCCAGCTCGCCCGCGGTGACGGCGGACCCGGCGTTGAAGCCGTACCAGCCGAACCACAGCAGGCCCGCGCCGAGGAGGACGAACGGCAGGTTGTGCGGGCGCATCGACTCGCGCGGCCAGCCCTTGCGCTTGCCCAGCACCAGGGCCAGCGCCAGGCCCGCGGCACCGGCGTTGATGTGGACCGCGGTGCCACCGGCGAAGTCCAGCGCGTGCAGCTTGTTGGCGATCCAGCCGCCGACGAAGTCGGTGCCGGTGGTGCCGTCGAAGTTGAACACCCAGTGCGCGACCGGGAAGTAGACGACGGTCACCCAGACCGCGATGAACAGCGTCCACGCCCAGAACTTGGCGCGGTCGGCGATGGCACCGGAGATCAGGGCGGCCGTGATGATGGCGAACATCATCTGGAACACCATGAAGACCGTCATCGGCAGGGTGCCGACCAGGGCGGTCTCACCGAGCAGGTTGGACCCGCCCAGGAAGTCACCGCCCCCGAGCAGGCCGCCGCCGACGTCGTTGCCGAACGCCAGGCTGTAGCCGTAGAGCACCCACAGCACGCTGACGACAGCCAGGGCGATGAAGCTCATCATGAGCATGTTGAGCACGCTCTTGGCGCGCACCATGCCCCCGTAGAAGAAGGCGAGGCCCGGCGTCATCAACATGACCAACGCCGCGCTGACCAAGACCCAGGCTGTATCTCCTGCGTTCACATCGTCCTCCCGTGAACTAATGATTGCGGGAAGCATCGGGGGGTGCTGTTTCGCAGGCGGGTGCGTGACGTTTCGCGGCGGTGAACTACCGACCAGTCCGTGTTACGGCCGCGTTTCCCCGCCGGGACGCCCGGTGACCACCGCGGACCCGTGCCGGTAACGTGACCCCGCCATGCTTGACGCCCCCGCGGTCCACCGCCTACTGGCCGCGCGCCTGCCCGCGCACGCCGGTTCGTCGACATCCGGCCTGCTGGCGACCCCCGTGGCCGAGTTGCTCGACCCGGGCGCGCTGCCCGGGCGGCTGCGCGGTCTGTCCGGGATGTACCGGACCGACGACCCGCACGTGCTGGGCACGCTCTGGTGGTACTCGGCGAGTTCGGTGGTCCTGGCGCCGACGGTGGAGTCACTGCTGGTGACCGGAACGGCGCTCGACCCGGGGCGGGTCACGGTGTACGTCCACCCGGATGGCCGAATGCTCGGGGCCCGCTCGGACGCGGTGTGTGCCGACCCCGGTCCGGCGCTGGCCGGGGTGATCGGCGCGTTCGCCGACCTGCTGGGCGACGCCCTGGGCACCTCGACGCGGCCTTTCTGGGCCATCGCCGCCGATTCGCTGGCGAATCGGGTGCTGTGGGCGGGTGGCACCGGGGAAACGGCGGTGGCCTTGGCCGCCGGTGTCGGAGCGTCACTGCCGGTGCCCCGCTTTGTTTCGGTGGGGGGACAGCAGGTGGTGCGCCGCGCGTCCTGCTGCCTGGTTTACCGGGCCGCGGGTGCGGCGAAATGCGTGAGCTGCCCGCGGCAATTGCCGGGGGAACGGGCCGCGCGGTTGCGCGCGGTATTCGGCGGCTGAGCGGAATTCAGTTACCGGAGGCCGAGACTTCCGCGAAGCGGCGGAGGAATTCGTCGCGGCCCGCGTCGGTCATCGCCCCGTGCAGCCGCAGCCGGGCCATGCCGCCGTCGGGGTGGATGTCCATCCGCACGTGCGTGGTCTGCCGCCGCTCGGCGATCGGGAACCGGTGCACGGTGTCGGGTTGCAGGCGGGTGCGCTCCAGCAGCGGGAACCACGCGGCCGGGTCGTCCGGGTCCGCGGTCGCGCTGTCGCAACCGGACAGGGTCGCCCAGCCGGGCGCGTTGCCCTTGAAGTGCGTGGTGTCCAACTCCGCCAGGCGCAGCACACCGGCGGCGGCGAGGGCGACCACGACCCAGTCGTTGGCGCCGTCGCGGCGACGGGCGGTCTCCCAGCCCTCCCCCATCACCTGGGCGTCGCCGGGGGCCAGCAGGTTGGCCGGGGTCGAGTAGAACATGTTGCTGCACGCCACGACCGACCCGCCGTGCGCCAGCGCGGCCAGGTCGAGCGAGCCCAGGTCGAGCAGCGCCGGGTCGGCCACCGGGGTGCCGTGCACGCGCAGCCTGGCCACCCCGCCGTCGGGGTGGATGGTCAGCCGGACGTGGGTGAACCGGCGCGGGGACACGACGTCGAACGGGTTGCGGGTGTCGCCCGCGAGCGGGGACCTCGGCACGACCACCTCCCAGTCGGCGGCCAGCAGCTCCGCCGGGCTCGGGTAGCCCTCGGCGGCGAGCGCGGAGACGGTGCACTCGGGCGGGTAGTTGCCGGTGAAGAAGGCGGTGTCGACGACCACGCCGCTGATCACCCCGGGCAGGCCGAGCCGCACGATCACCTCGTCGTCGCCCGGTTCCCGGCGCCTGCGGGTTTCCCAGCCGTCGTAGACCTGTCCCTTGTGGCCGAAGGTGGCGGGCCGGAACCCGGCCGGGGCGGGGGTGATCAGGTTCTCCCGCTCGGCGAAGGTCTCGTCGTTGGCCCACAGGACCGAGCCGCCGACCCGGCGCGAGGCCAGGTCCGGCCGGGTCACCCAGGCGCGTTCGCCGTTCACGCGTGTCCCCTCCTCAGCAGTCGCCCGCGCGGTTCCCCGGCCACCGGTGCCCCGCGCAGCCAGGTCGAGCGGACGACGCCGCGCAGGGTGGCGCCGTGGTACGGGGTCACCGGGTTGCGGTGGCGCAGCGCGGCGGCGTCGACGGTGAAGGTGTCGTCGGGGGCGAAGACCACCAGGTCGGCGTCGCAGTCGACGGCGATGCGACCTTTGCGCGCCAAGCCGACCAGGTCGGCGGGACCCTCGGCCATCCAGCCGACGACCTCCGACAGCCCGACCCCGCGCTCGCGCGCCCCGGTCCACACCGCGGGCAGGCCCAGTTGCAGGCTCGACACACCGCCCCACGCCTCGCCGAAGTCACCGGAGTCCAACCGCTTGAGGTCCGGGGTGCACGGGGAGTGGTCGCTGACCACCACGTCGATCACGCCGTCGCGCAGGCCCTCCCAGAGCAGTTCCCGGTTGGCGGCCTCGCGGATGGGCGGGCAGCACTTGAACTCGGTGGCGCCGTCGGGCACGTCCTCGGCGGTGAGGGTGAGGTAGTGCGGGCAGGTCTCCACCGTCAGCGCCACCCCCTCGTCCTTGGCCGCGGCGATCATCGGCAGCGCGTCCGAAGAGGACAGGTGCACCACGTGCGCGCGGCCCCCGGTGGCCCTGGCCGCGGCGATGACCTCGGCGATGGCGGAGTCCTCGGCGGCGCGCGGGCGGGAGGCGAGGAAGTCGGCGTAGTCGCGGCTGTTCGGCGGCGCCTCGACGATCCCGCCGTCCTCGGCGTGCGCGATGAGCAGCGCGCCCAGGCCGGCGGTGACCCCGAGGTGCTCGGCGAGCTGGTCCGGGTCGAGGTGGCCGAACTCGGCGACACCGGAATCCAGCAGGAAGCACTTGAAGCCGAACACGCCCGCCTCGTGCAGCGCGGCCAGCTCACCGGCGTTGCCCGGCACGGCCCCGCCCCAGAAGCCGACGTCGACGTGCACCCGGCCGGTCGCGGCCTCCTGCTTGACCCGCAGCGCCCGCACGTCGGTGGTGGGCGGCAGGCTGTTGAGCGGCATGTCGACGACGGTGGTGACCCCGCCCGCGGCGGCGGCCAGGGTGGCCGACGGGAAGCCCTCCCAGTCGGCCCGGCCGGGGTCGTTGACGTGCACGTGCGTGTCGACCAGACCCGGCAGCAACACCTCGTCCCCGGCCAGCTCGACCACCTCGGCGCCGTCGGCGTCGGCGGTCAGCGGCTCGATCGCGGTGATCCGGCCGTCGACCACGCGCACGGCGGCGGGCCGCTCGGTGCCGTCGACGACCGCCCGGGGGGCGCGGAACAGGAGGGTCACGCGGTTCTCCGCTCGATGAGGGCGTTCAGGTCGTCGGTGCCCAGGCCGGAGTACGCGCCGACCTCGTCGGCGGTGAGGGCGCCGCAGTCGAGCGCCCGGCGCAGCGACAGGGCGAGCGCGGCGGCGGTGGCGGGCTCGTCGAGCACGGCCGAGCCGGTGGTCCTGGCGACGTAGGCGGCCAGGCGCCTGCCGTCCGCCTCGGCTGAGCTCAGGTGGTGGGCGTACACCGCGGCGTAGCGGGTGACCAGTTGCGCCGGGTGCAGGTCCCAGCCCTGGAAGAAGCCGTGCCGCAGGGAGCGGCGGACCAGGGTGTAGTGGGTCAGCCAGTTGCGGTGCACGGTCTCGCGGTCGCCGACCGGCAGCAGGTTCGACGAGCCGTCGGACAGCCGCACGCCGGTGCCCGCCGCGCCGACCTGCATGGCGTGCCGGGCGAAGTCGCAGGCCGCGTGCGCCAGGTGCTGCTCGGCGGCGCCGAGGCCGCAGGCGGCGGTGTAGTCGTAGGTGCCGAAGTGCAGGCCGCTCACCCGGCCAGCCCCGGCGGAGATCAGCCGGGGCACGGTGAAGCGGCCCTCGGCGTCGATCACCGCCTGGGTTGTCTCGATCTGGACCTCGAAGCGCAGCGCGCCCCCGGCCAGCCCGAGGTCGCGCTCCAGCAGCCCGAGGACGTCCACCAGGACTTCGACCTGCTCGGGGACGGTGACCTTGGGGAAGGTGAGCGCGAAGCCCGGCGGCGGGCCGCCCGCGGTGGTGAGCACCAGGTCGAGGGTGCGCAGGCCGCGGTGGAGCAACGCCTCGGTGTCGAAGGACTTCATCCGGATGCCCGCGCTCGCCAGGCTCCACCGCGCCAGCAGGTCCGCGGCGCGCACGGCGTCGGCGTCCTCGTCGGCGTCGGCGCGGGTGCCGTAGCCGTCCTCGAAGTCGACCCGCAGGTCCTCGACCGGCTCGGTGGCGAGCTTGGCGCGCACCCGCTCGTGCACGGCCCCGGCCAGGTCGGGGTCGAGCCCGAGGACCTCGGCCAGCGCCGCCGCGTCGGGGGCGTGCTCGTCGAGGGCGGCCAGGGCGGCGGCGCCCCAGGCGGCGGGGGTGTCGTCGGTGACCTTGTCGGCGGGGACGTAGCAGGTGTGCACCGGCTGGCGGGTGCCCGGGTCGCCGGGGTAGCGGGCGGCCCGGGCGGCGTCGGGGCCGGTCAGCCTGCTCGTGGCGGCGGCCGGCAGCCCGGGGTCGAGGGGCACGTCAGATCCGCTCGTAGGCGGGCACGGTGAGGAAGTCCGGGTAGTCCTCGGCGAGCGCGACTTCCTCGAACAGCTCGGCGGCCTCCGCGAGCCGCGGCAGGTCGGCCAGGTCCGCCCGCACCTCGGCCAGCACCGCGCGCACCAGGTCGGGGATGACGGTGTCGCCGGTGTCGAGGACGACGCCGTTGCGCACCCACTGCCACACCTGGGACCGGGAGATCTCCGCGGTGGCCGCGTCCTCCATCAGGTTGTGGATCGCCGCCGCGCCGTTGCCGCCCAGCCAGGACGACAGGTACCGCAAGCCGACGTCGACGGCCGCGCGCAGCCCCGCCGCGGTGGCCGACCCGGGGGCCGACGCCAGGTCGAGCAGGTCCTCCGCGGCCACCGCCACCTCCGGGCGCTGCCGGTCGAGCTGGTTGGGGCGCTCGCCGAGCACGCCGTCGAAGACCTCCCGGCAGACCGGGACCAGGTCCGGGTGCGCCACCCAGGACCCGTCGAACCCGTCCCCCGCCTCCCGGCCCTTGTCCTCGCGGACCTTGGCCAGCGCGCGGGCGGTGACCCCGGGGTCGCGCCGGTCGGGGATGAACGCGGCCATGCCGCCCATGGCGAACGCGCCGCGCCGGTGGCAGGTCTTGACCAGCAGCTCGGTGTAGGCGCGCATGAACGGCGCGGTCATGGTCACGCTGTCGCGGTCGGGCAGCACGAACCCCGGCCCGGCGTCGCGGAAGTACTTGATCAGGCTGAACAGGTAGTCCCAGCGGCCCGCGTTGAGGCCGGAGGCGTGCTCGCGCAGCTCGTGGAGGATCTCCTCCATCTCGAACGCGGCCGGGATGGTCTCGATCAGGACGGTGGCGCGGATCGTGCCGTGCTCGATGCCCAGCTCCGCCTGGGCGTGGGTGAACACGTCGTTCCACAGCCGCGCTTCGAGGTGGCTCTCCAGCTTCGGCAGGTAGTAGTACGGCCCGGCGCCGCGGTCGAGGGCGGCCCTGGCGTTGTGGAAGAAGTGCAGCCCGAAGTCGACCAGCGCGCCGACCGCGCGCCTGCCGCCGATCAGCACGTGCTTCTCGTCGAGGTGCCAGCCGCGCGGGCGGACCACGATGGTGGCGGGCCGGACGGCCGGGTCGAGGGCGTAGGACTTGCCCTCCGGTGAGGTGAAGGCGATCTCGCCGCGCACGGCGTCGTAGAGGTTCACCTGGCCGGACACCACGTTCGCCCAGTGCGGGGTGTTCGCGTCCTCCAGGTCGGCCAGCCAGACCCGGGCGCCGGAGTTGAGCGCGTTGATCGCCATCTTGCGCTCGGTCGGGCCGGTGATCTCCACCCGCCGGTCGCGCAGCGCCTCGGGCGCCGGGGCCACCGACCACTGCGCCTCGCGCACCTCCCGCGTCTGCGGCGGGAAGTCCAGGGTGCCGGTGCGGGCCGCGTGCTCGCGGCGGACCGCGCGGGCGGCCAGCAGCTCGTCGCGCCGGGCGGCGAAGGCGGTGTGCAGACCGGCGACGAACTCCAGCGCGGCGGGCGTGAGGATCTCCCCGCCGCGTTCGACGTCGTCGCCGGTGATCTCGACCGTTCCGCTGTGCGCCATGGGGACATAGTGACCCGAGAAGCCGCTTTCAGGTACCCGCAGCGCGATCGGGCTGCGGCAGCAGCAGCCGGTGGCGGACGGCGAGCGAGGCCGCTTCGAGCCGCGAGTGCACGCCCAGCTTGGTCAGCAGCGCCTGCACGTGGGTGCGCACGGTGGTGCCGGAGACGCCCAGCCGCCGCTCCATCGCGGCGGTGCTCGCACCCTCCACGAGCAGGGCCAGGCACTCGCGCTCGCGCGGGGTGAGGTGCGCGGCCAGCCGGTGCGCCGCGGCGGCGTCCGGGGACTGCCGGGGCGAGCGCCCGGTGGGCACGTCGACGACCGTCTCGCCGTCGAGGATCCGGCGCAGGGCGTGGGCGAGATCACGGACGCCCGCGGTCTTGTGCAGGTAGCCCGCGGCGCCGCCGTCGACCGCGCGGCGGACCGCGGCGGGGTCGCCGTCGGCGCTGAGCAGGACGATCCGGGTGCGCGGGGAGGCGGCGGCCAGGGTGGGCAGGGCGGCCACGCCGTCGCCGTCGGGCAGGTGCCGGTCGAGCAGCAGGATCGCCGGGGTGGCCGCGCGGACCGCGGCGAGCGCCCCGGCCAGGGTGGCGGCGGTGTCGCGGACCCGGAAGCCGCGCACCTCCAGCACCGCGGCCAGCGCCTCGGCGAACACGGCGTGGTCGTCGCACACCACCACGTCCGCCCGGCGCGGCTCCTCGGCGGGGCCGAGCTCGGGCGCACCTGGTTCACCGGCGCGGGCGGGTGGCGGTGTCACTGGGCGCTCCCCCGATGGTCGGTTCCGACGGAATGGTGGTCGACCGAGGGTGCCACGCCGCCAGGGGTGGCGCGGGCGGACGCGCCCGATCCGGTGGCGCGGTCACGCCCCGGCGGGCGTCGCCTCGACGATGACGTTGTCGCGGTGGCTGCGGGCCGCGTGGTCGAACGCGCCGCCGCAGGTGACCAGGCGCAGTTCCGGCCCGGGGGTGGGCGCGTGGACCTCGGCGGTGGGGAAGTCGGCCTTGGGCGAGCGCCGCGTGCCCGGCTCGGCGTGGAAGTCGACGTGCCCGGCAGGCAGCGCCGGGCCGACCGAACCCGCGGCGGCCCCGGCGGCGAACCACCCGGCGACCGCCGCAGACCCCGGCGGACCAGCACCCCGGTGCCGCCCCCGGCCTGGCACCCGGCGACCGCGAAGACCGCCGCCACCGCGACGATCCGCACCGCGGTGCCGGACCTGCCTGCGGTGCCGGGCCTGGCCTCGGTGCCGAGCCTGCGCGCGACGACGGACCTGCCCACCGCGGGTTCGCTCATGCCCGGTGGCACTGCGGCAGCGCGGTGGCGGGCAACCTGCCCGCGGCGCGGGCTGCCCGGCCCGGTCGATGGTCAGGTTGCCCGCGTTGACCACCCGCATCCTGGCCTGGCCGCTGGGCGGCAGGCTGAGGTCGTCGGCGAGCACGCGCAGCGCCGGGCCGTCGAACTTGCCCAGGCCCGCGGCGGTGTAGGCGTGCCCTCGGTGGCACCCAGGGTCGCGGAGATGACCGCGGGAAGTGTCACCACCCGACGGCAAGCGTTGTCGCCGGGAAGTGTCACCGCGGGGCGGGGTCACCGGGGTTGGGGATGCGCCAGTCGAGCGCGACGCGGCCGTCCCCGGTGGGGCGGACGTCGCTGGGGGCGTAGGGGCCGCGCTGGGCCTGGACCCAGGCGCGCAGGGAGTCGACGACCGCCGGGTCCCCCGCGGGCCGCCCGTCCACACTCGACAGGACCACGGTCCGGTCGGGCAGGTCGGAACCGTTCTCCGCCACCGGTTTCGAGGTGTCGGCGACGACCAGGTCGTGCTGGGCGCCGACCTCGGCGAGCACGGCCATGGCGCGGAAGTCCAGGGCGCCCGCGCGCAGCACCGCCTTGACCTCCTCCGGGCTCTGGATGCGGGGGTTGTCGGCGAGCTGGGCGCCCGCGGCGGTGCGGTCGGGTCCGCCGCTGTGCACGGCGGTGCCGTCGGCGAGGCGGGCGGTCAGGCCGTCGAACCGGGCGACCACCAGGCCTGCGCCGTCGGCCGGGGACACGGTGTAGTGGGCGTAGCCGCCCTCCGGGCGCACCTGTTGCGGCGCCCGGCCGCGCAGGTCGCGGCGCAGGTCGGAGACCAGCAGCGGCGGCGCGGCGAGGGTGGCGCCGGGGGCGGCGGCGCCGGTGAACCAGTCGGCGGCGCCCCGGTGGTCGACGGCGGGCGCGACCGGCAGCGCGACCGCCGCCCCCGCGCCGACGAC